>NZ_JAXCHT010000024.1:0-66699 GCF_035984655.1 Actimicrobium sp. GrIS 1.19
CACAGGAAAAATCGCAAACGTTCGACGTAACGCGAACAAAAATCCCGCGCTACGCCGTCAAACAAGCGGAATTCGATTTGTTCCGCGTTTCCCTAGCTTCTGAACTTCGACGTAATCGGATAGCGCCAGTCGCGGCCGAAGGCACGGTGCGTTACCCGTATCCCGACCGGCGACTGGCGGCGCTTGTACTCGTTGATCTTGATCAGGTGCGTAATGCGGGTGACATCCTCGACCCGGAATCCGGCCGCCAGAATTTCATCGACACTGCGATTTTCTTCCATGAACAACTGCATGATGGCGTCGAGAATCTCGTACGGCGGCAGCGAATCCTGGTCGGTCTGGTCGGGGCGCAGTTCGGCCGACGGGGCGCGCGTCAGGATCCGTTGCGGGATCACTTCCGAGATCCCATTGCGATATGCGCAGAGGCGATACACCAGCGTCTTGGCGATGTCCTTGAGGACTGCGAAACCGCCCGCCATGTCGCCATACAGCGTGCAGTAGCCGACCGCCATCTCGCTCTTGTTACCGGTCGTTAGCACGATCGAACCGTGCTTGTTCGACAGCGCCATCAGGATGGTGCCGCGGATGCGCGCCTGGATGTTTTCTTCCGTGGTGTCCTCGGGCAGACCCTTGAACTCATCGGCCAGCGTGTGGCGAAATGCGGCGAAGCAGTCGGCGATCGGAATCTCGTCGTAACGCACCCCGGTGCGCTGCGCCATGTCGCGCGAATCGATCCAGGAAATCTCGGCGGTGTACGGCGATGGCATCATCACGGTGCGGACCTTGTCGGCGCCCAGCGCGTCGACCGCAACCGCCAGCGTCAGGGCAGAATCGACGCCGCCCGACAGCCCGATCAGCGCGCCCGGAAAACCATTCTTGCCGATGTAATCGCGCACGCCCAGCACCATCGCCTGATACACCTGCGCCTCGACCGACAGTTCGGCCGGCAGCGTAGCGGGGATCGGCGTGGCGCCGTCGAATTCAATGACCTGCAGGTCTTCTTCAAAGTGCTTGAGCTGGGCGGCGATGACACCGGCGGCGTCCATCACGAACGAATTGCCATCGAAGATCAACTCGTCCTGGCCGCCAACCAGATTGGCATACACCAGCGCCAGGCCCTGCGCGCTGACGTGCGCACGCATGACGTCGAAGCGCAGGTGCTGCTTGTTCATGTGGTACGGCGAGCCGTTCGGCACCAGCAACACCTGCGCCCCGGCGGCCCTGGCGCGCGCGGGGGGCTGGTTGAACCAGGTGTCTTCGCAGATATTGATGCCGAAACGCACGCCCTTGACCTCGAACACGCAGGCCTCGCTGCCTTCGGCAAAATAGCGCTTCTCGTCGAATACCGTGTCATTGGGCAATGCCGATTTGCGGTAGCTGGCAATCACCTTGCCATCGGCCAGCACCAGCGCGGCGTTGAAGCGCCGTCCGTTCTCCTGCAACGGCACGCCGACCACCACATGCAGTCCGGCAAACGCGGCCAGCTCGTCGGCCAGGTGCGAAACCGCCAACGCCGATTGTGCGTAGAATGATTCTCGCAACAACAAGTCTTCCGGTGGATAACCGACCAGTGACAATTCCGGCGTCAGCACGATATCGGTGCCCTGTGCCGCGGCACGCTGCGCGAACGCGACGATGCGCGCACTGTTGCCGGCCAGGTCGCCGACGGTCGGGTTGATTTGCGCGATGGCGACTTTCACTGTCATGGCAAATACTCTTTGATCTGTTACCGGGTGAATCAACTGACGCAACCAGCTGCGCGCCGGACATCACGATCAGTTGACAAAATGTAAATTAATGAAAATTTATTGTGAAACTATCTTGAATTATCGCACGCAAATCATCTCTTCTTTGACTGAGGTCGGGCAAGCCGCATGGGATGGCCTGCTGGCCTTGCAATCCGATGCCAATCCGTTCCTGTCCTATGCCTTTCTGCATGCCCTGCACGAGACAGGCTGTGCCTCGATCGAGTCAGGCTGGCAGCCCCAATTCCTGACGCTGTGGGACGGTGAGGAACTGGCGGCGGCCATGCCGTTGTACGCCAAGATGCACTCTTACGGCGAATATGTCTTCGACTGGGCCTGGGCCGATGCCTACCAGCGCCATGGGCTGGAGTATTACCCCAAGCTGCTGTCGTCGATTCCGTTCACGCCGGTCACCGGCACACGCCTGCTGGCACGCGATGACAGCGCGCGCGTCGCCTTGATCGAGACCCTCTGCGCGGTGCAGGTCAACAGCAAGGTATCGTCCACCCACGTGCTGTATCCACCCGAGCAACAGGCCAGCCAACTGAAGGAAGCCGGCTTCATGCTGCGCGCCGGTGTGCAGTTCCATTGGATCAATCCGGGTTACGCCAGTTTCGATGAATTCCTCGATACGCTGGAACGCAAGAAGCGCAAGAACATTCGCGCCGAACGACGCAAGGTGGCCGAACAAGGGATTGTCTTTCGCCAGGTCCAGGGCGCCGACGCCAGTGCAAACGACTGGCAGTTCTTCAATCGCTGCTACGCCCACACCTACGCCGCGCATCACTCGACGCCGTATTTGAACCTGGCTTTTTTCAAGCGCATCGGCGCAACCATGCCGCAGCACATACTGTTGATCATTGCCGAAAAGAATGGCGCGCCAATTGCGGCCTCGCTGGTCGTTCACGATAACAACACGTTGTATGGACGCTACTGGGGCGCGATCGAGGATGTGCCGTGCCTGCACTTTGAAACCGCCTACTACCAGCCACTCGAATTCTGCATCGCCCACCGGATCGGCTGCTTCGAGGGCGGCGCGCAGGGCGAACACAAGATGGCGCGCGGCTTCCTGCCGCAAAAAACCTGGTCCGCGCACTGGCTGGCGCACCCGTCGTTTGCCGATGCGATCGAGCGGTTTCTGGAGCGCGAGAGCGGTGGCATCGCCTCGTATATCGACGAACTCAACGACCGCAATCCGTTTCGCACGGCAACCGGTACTGTGAACAATTGAAAATTGGTGTTGACGCATACACCATGGCGCTTGTAGCGTGAGGCCTGTTCTTCACACACCTGCGCACAATGACCATCGGCCTTCGTCCAAATCCCACGGCTGCAGCTCCCATGCTGAGCCGGATCGGCCGCTTTCACATCACCGGTGAACTCGGCCGTGGCACGGTCGGCGCCGTCTACATCGGCCATGATCCGGTCATCGACCGCGATGTCGCCATCAAGATTTTCAATCCGAAGCTCACGCCACAGGAACGCCGCGCGCACGAACAGCAGCTGATCAATGAAGCGCGCGCCGCCGGCCGCCTGTCGCATCCGCACATCGTCACCATCTTCGAAGCCTCTAGCGAAGGACCGGAAACCTACATCGCCATGGAATTCCTGCGCGGTCGCGAACTGAGCAAGCTGCTCGACGAGGGCCACAAGTTCGAGCTCGACGACGTCGCCTCGATCATCTGGAAACTGTCCGATGCACTGCATTACGCGCACCAGCAGAACGTGGTGCATCGCGATATCAAACCGGCCAACATCTTTCTGGTGGCCGATCATCAGCCCAAGCTGGTGGATTTCGGGATTGCCCGCGCACCCAACCGGATCGCCGAAAATCTGGCCGGTGCCGAAGAGCCCTTCACGCTGTTTCGCAACAACCTGCTCGGCACCCCCAATTACATGTCGCCGGAACAGGCGACCGGCCGTGAAGTCGACTCCCGCACCGATATCTATTCGCTCGGTGCGGTGATGTTCGAGATGCTGACCGGACGCAAGCCGTTCGTCTCGCGCGACACCGACAAGCTGCTGCATCTGATCGCCTACAAGGCGCCCGACAAGCCGCACGAAGTCGATGCGTCGATTCCCATTGCCCTGTCAAAAATCGTCATGAAGGCGATGAGCAAGCAGCCCGAACGGCGCTACCAGAGCGCCGATGAAATGACCAACGAGATCAAGCGCTATCTGATCGACGGCAAACGCGCGCGGCGGCGCCTGAAGATGTCGATGCCGGTCGATGAGGTCGAGGACGGCGCCGATCAGCCGATCTATGCACGCCCGTCCTTCCTGATCGGGTGCATCGCGCTGGCCGGTGCGGTGGCGATGGTGGCGTGGCAGGTCTGGCATTTCTGAGCCACGCGCTGGCGGCGTTTCTTGCCAGCGCGGCAGCATGCCGGTTTGGTTTATCGCGGCGTCAGTGCCGCAATCACCTGCCCCTTCAACATCTTGATCAGCGCGGTCTCATCGGCCGGCACGCCTTCCGGCGCAGTGTTAATCCGGTCGCCATAAAACAGCCCGAACGGTTTGCCCTGAATTACCAGCGGCAGCACGATGAAGCTGCGCGCATCCGGCAGCAGCGCCCGATGCCAGGCCGGGATCAACGCGGCGATATTGGCCGCACTGGCGTCGGAGATCAGCAGGTCGGCGTCGTTTTTCAGGGCCAGCGAAAACAGGTCGCGCTCGACGCCGGCGGCGAACACGAACTCGGCCTGGCGCGCGTCATTTTTTTCACCCAGGGCGATGCGGGCGCGAAACTGGCCGGTGCGGGCGTCGCGCACGCAGATCGTGGCAAAGCGAAAGCCCATGCTGCGATATAGCGTCTCCAGCGCCAGCAGCACCAGATCATTCATCTTGCAGCGACCCGAGGCCATCATCTCGGTCACATCCTGCACACCCGCGAGCAGCAGCTCGCGCGCATTCAGCGGTTTGCCGCTGGGGTAACAGGTTTCGGCCGACATGCTGAGCTCGGGCTCAGCCGCCATCAAAATATCCAGCGGCAAGGCATCGGCAGCAAGCGTTGTGTCAGCCGTTTCCTGCTGCGCATCCGGCTCAGGCTCCATCGGCATCAGCTTGCTGGTGGTGGTCAGCACACGCGCCTGTTCGGCAACCGTGCGCAACAGCGCCACCATGGCGTCGTGATCAAGCTGAAACGCCGTACCGAAACGGGTCAGCAAGGCACGCGTGGCAAGGTCATCGGCCGGGTCCTTCATGTGCGGAATCAGCGCTGCGGCGGTGGTGCTGAAGGCGGCCACCTGCTGCATCCATTCCTGGCGGGTACGCGCCGGCTTGACCACGCCGGAGGGAATCGCCGCCAGCGCGTGGATGATGCTGTCGGGAATTTCCCATTCGCGCAGCACCGATTCGGCCAGCGATTCAAAGCTGCAGCCAATCACCCGCATCGCGGCGCGCTGCGGCGGCAGGCTTTCGGTTTCGATCAGGGCATCGATCTCCCGGTAGTACAGGTGACCATGCGCCGCCACCAGCAGCCGGCCCATGTTCTTGAACAGGGCAGCGACGGCGGCTTCTTCGGAATCCTTGAAATGACTGCGCCGCGCCAGTTCGCGTCCGACGATGCTGGCGCACAGCGCATGCGACAGCTCGGCGCGCACGTAATGCGCATGCTTGCCGGACATGCCATCGACCAGCAGCATCGCCAGTGCACTGGTTTTGACGGCGTCGAACCCCAGCACGAAAATGGCACGGGAGATGGTAGTGACCGCCGTGCCGGAGCTGGTGCGGTAGGCCACGGTATTGGCCAGCCGCAGGATTTTTTGCGTCAGCCCGGCATCCGACAGCACGAAGTGCGCCAGATTGCGCACCGCTTCGTCACTCGACGACGCCAGCTGCACCACCTGCGCAATCGAGCTGCCCAACGCCGGCAGGCTCGAATCATTGGCGATCTTGTGCAGCAGCTCGTTGCGCACCTGGGCGGGTTCATCGTCGTGCGCGGAAGAAAATACAGCAGTCATGGGCGCTCTTTGGTGAAACCTGGGTCGGAGGGATCGACGGCCGTATGGCGCCGTCGCCGAAGCGTTCGATGATGCCGCAAGCCTGCCGAATTGTCGATGTTGCGCTGCACTGCGCGCAGCCGCCCAGACATTTGCATCAAGCATCCCTACCTGATCGCCACGAACTCCGTACAATCGGGCCCTGACCATTTTCCCGCCGCTGCCATGCAAGCCACCGATATTCTGATCGCCCTCGCCGTTGTCATGATCTGGGGCTTTAATTTCGTCGTCATCAAACTCGGCCTGCAAGGCTTGCCGCCGATCCTGTTCACGGCGCTGCGTTTTCTGTTCGCCGCCCTGCCGCTGGCGTTTTTCATCAAGCGTCCGTCCATTGCCTTTCGCTACCTGGCCGGCTATGGCCTGTTCCAGTTTGCGTTTCAATTCACGCTGCTGTTTTCAGGCATGCATCTCGGCTTTCCGCCCGGGCTGGCGTCGCTGGTGATCCAGTTGCAGGCGTTTTTCACGATCGGTCTGGCGGTGCTGCTGCTGGGCGAGCGTCCGGTCGTCACGCAACTGATCGGTGCCTTGATCGCACTCGGCGGCATGGTGCTGGTGGCCTCGCAGATCACTGCCAAGCCGACCCTGATCGGTTTTGCGATGGTCATCGCCGGCGGCGTGTGCTGGGCGGTGGCGAACATCTTCACCAAGAAGATGGGCAAGGTCAATCCGGTCGAACTGGTGGTCTGGGGTTCGCTGCTGGCGACCCCGCCGCTGCTGCTGGCATCGCTGGCGTTCGAGGGCTTCGATGCCTGGACGACTGCCGCCGCCAACCTGAGCTGGCTGTCGGTCGGCGCCGTGTTCTTCCAGTCCTACCCGAACACCATCCTCGGCTTCGGCATCTGGTCGGTCCTGATGCGCAAGTATCCCACCGCGACCATCGCGCCCTTCACGCTGCTGGTACCGGTGACCGGCATGTTGAGTGCAGCGATCGTACTCGGCGAACCACTGCAATGGTGGAAGATCCTGGCCGGCGTGATGGTGCTCGGCGGGCTGGCGGTGAATGTGTTCGGCGGCCGCATCCTGCTGGCGCTGCGCACCCGCAGCGCACGCGCGAGCTGAGTCGGGCGAAAAAAACAGGCTGACGCAGGAACCGGATCGCACCACGCAACATTCAAGGGAGGTCGGCACGTGCCGATCCCAATTGAAACGGAGCGCCAGTGGGCCAGTGCATTCAACGGCAAGGCATGCCTTTGCCGCCGCAACGTCGTCCTCGACCAGTCCTTGTTGCACCCCCTCCTCTGCTGCCCCCGAAACAATTGATCGGGCGCCGCGCGCCGAGACTCGTCACGCCCGGCTGAACGGGCGCGACACGCTGCGGTGCGGCAAGCCAGTCATTTCACCTCCTATAGATCACGCGAGATAGTCATCATGCAATCCGTTTCTTCACGTCCGTCAAGTCCGCTTCCTCCGCCTCAGGCCGGCGCCGACATTCCCATGAAAGTCCTCAAACAGTGGGTGAAGCTCTGCAAGGAAACGCCCTTGTCCACCGTGCGAAACGACATTCCGGGCGCCGAGGCCAATGCAACCGGTATCGGCTGCGTGACTGCCTACCCGATCGTGGTTCAGCACGGACCGCCCGACAACAGGGACGTGCGCAGGCTGCACGCCAACGCGATTGAAATGGAAACCGGCCGGACGTATGCGGCAGGACAGTCGCCGATGGATTTTCCGAAGAGCAAGAATTTTTTGCAGCAGGGTATTGAAACGCGACAGGGCGTGGTCCAGTTTGTTTCAAGAACGGCGCACCGCACCTGGGCGTCGAAGGAGTATCCGATTCTCGACCAACTGAAGGACAAATTTGGCAGAAACCCCTGGGGCGTCGACATGGAACTGGGCGAGCGGTATGAGATCCGCGACGTGGTTGCCGTAGACGGCGCAGCCGCCGCTGCCGACCGATCGGATCACCGCCATGTTGAGCTGACAGTACATGACCGCGAAACCAAGGAAACGTTTACGGTGCCGGTGACGCAGATCGCGCTGGCGTTCAACGGCGGCAAGATGCTGAAGGAAGACGCCATCCTGCGTGCCAATCACATTGTAGATGCGCATCGTGCACTGGCGCGTGACAGCGACGGGTCGTCGCAACAAACCGACCCGCTGATGGTCAGCCAGGGTGGCATCGGTCGCAATGCCGCCCTGATTGTCTATCGCGAAATTTGCCGACAACTTGCGGACGGCGCGATCCAGACGGAAGCTGATCTTGATGGCGCACTGGAGGCGGCGGTTCTTCGAGGCCGGGAGCAGCGCGGGCCGAACTTCATCCACACGATTGAACAGTTTGATGCGCTGCGTACGACCTTGCTGGGTGAGCTGCGCAGCCCTCGCGCCATGCCGGCGCTGGGCACGCCAGCGTCGCCCAGTGACTCGGCGGGTCGGGCGCGAATCGAGCAGCAGCTCAAGGGCGCTGGCGACGATGAAGCGAAACGGAGTCAAGTGGACGAGCCCAGAATGCCGCCCGCCCCTCGTCGAGCGCCATCACCAACCTATCCAGCTCAGCCCATGTCGTCACTCCTGGAAGAAACTGGCGGAGCGAGATCTCCAGAACGTATATTGAAAGACGCTGGCGTTGGTGAAGAGAAAAACACACCACCGGACGCCTCCATCACGTCGCCCACGCCTGGTCCAACGACAACACCTGCCGCAAACGCAGCGCCACCCGCCGAACCTAAGTCCAAGTCGGCACGCGGTGAAACAATTGTCGGATCAATGTCTCCAAAAACCGGGACACCGAGCCCCGCGAAACGCAGGTTCAGCTTTTTCGGCAGGGAGAAAACACCGGACAGCCCTGTCACCGACAAAACAGGACGAAACCGGCCGCATCAAAAAGTTTCTGGCGATGAGGGAGCCCAGGCAGCGGAAAAGAGGTCAGCAAGCAAGCTCGTGGGCATGTTCAAAAAACGCGGGGGTCGGTCGCCATCTCCTCCAGCTTCACCCGGCGAGCCTGCCAGTCCACGAACACAGCGGGTAATCGATAAGCTCAGCAAACCGCATGCAGCCACAAGAAGCGACGCGCGAATTCCTTTCGACCGGCTTGCTTTCGAGCTGAAAGACTATGGCGGCGGCGGCGACTGCCTTTGGCATAGCCTGCGGCAGCAAAAGTTACCCGAGGCGGAGGTTGACAAGATACGAAAGCAGGTAGCGGACGTCCGCCGCGGTTCGCTTACAGGGGAAGATGTCAAACACAACTACCATCAAGTTGACAATGCGCTCGTACATGGTCAAGGCGGTCGTGGATTTAACCTTACTGAGTTGGAACGCGAAAAAGGTGAGGTCACCAACGAGCGCTACGCCGACTTCCAGGCCCTGCGCGGCAGCTTTGGTGGCGACGACGAAATCGAGCAATGGCTCAAGGTTTCTGATAACAGATGTAATTGCGTGGTGGTGGTCGACGGAGACGTGGGACACGAAAACACCAAGATTTTCAGTCGTGCCGCGGATGGGTCTGTCAGGGTGGAAACTACCCGGGCAACCGACAACCGGGCTGAAAATGCGGTTCACCTCAATCACGTAATCACGCAGGCGAGGACTAATCGCTCTGCCGTCGCCCTGTACCGCTCGTCAACGCATTTCCAGCGCATTCTCAACATACGAAAGGACGACGAAATCGATCAGGCCATGCAAGCCAACGCAGCCCGTCTTAATCTCGCGCGAGAGCGTGCAATGGCACGCCAATTTGACAAACTGGAAAAAAACGTCAAAAGCGGAGTTCGGTGAAACGACGTATTCGGAATCCATGCCTGCCTGTTACTGTTGCCAACCCCCGCCCAACGCCTGAATCAGCGCCACCGCCGTCACCTGCCGGCTGGCCGCCAGTTGCACCAGCGCGCGCCGCGCACTGAGTGCGCTGGCCTGGGCGGTGACGACTTCGGTATAACTGATCTGCCCGGCGCGGTAGCGGTTCAACGCCTGCGCTTCGGTGTCATCGGCGGCGCGCGAGGCCTGTTCGCGCAGGCTCTGCTGCTGCGCCAGCACGGTGGTGGCGTTGAGCTGGTCTTCGACACTGGCGAAGGCCTCCAGCACGGTCTGGCGATAGCGCGCCGCCGCCTGTTCCTGGCTGGCGCGGGCGGCATTGACCCGTTCGCGCGTGGCGCCGGCATCGAACAGCACCTGCGCGCTCGACAGGCCCAATGACCAGATGCTGGTCGAGGCGGCGAACAGGTCGGCCACCCGGCTGGCGCTGCTGCCACCGCTGGCGCTCAGATTCAGACTTGGGTAATACGCCGATTGCGCGATGCCGATTTGTGCGTTGGCGGATGCCACGCGGCGTTCGGCGGCAGCGATATCGGGACGGCGCTGCAACAGCGTCGACGGCACGCCAACCGGAATCTGCGGCAGCGTCGCACGCCACGGCGCCACGGCCAGCGCGAAATCGGCCGGCGCCTTGCCGGTCAGTACCGCCATCGCATGTTCGAACTGGGCGCGGGTGCGGGTCAGGCCGATCAGTTCGGCCTGGGCATTGGCCAGTTGGGTTTGCGCCTGCAGCAGGTCGGTCTTGGGCGCGATGCCGGCGTCATAGCGGTTCTGCGTAATCGTCAGCGCGCGCTGATAGCCAACAATGGTGGCTTGCAGCAGCGCGCTTTCGGCGTCGGCCTGGCGTACTGAAAAATAATCGCTCGCCAGTTCACCCTGGGCCGACAGCAAGGCTCCGGCCAGATCCGCGGCACTGGCTTGCGCGCTGGCGTCGGCACTGTCGACGCCGCGTCGCAAGCGGCCCCAGAGATCGGCTTCCCAGCTCGCGCCAACACTGGCCTGGAAGGTGTTGCCGACGTTGCTGTCGGTGCCGGCACGGCGGCCGCTGCCATCGAGCGACACGGCCGGATACAGGCTCGCGCGCTGCTGCCCCACCAGTGCGCGTGCCTGCGCATACGCGGCGGTGGCGGCGGCCACGTTCTGGTTCGACACCGCCACCTGTGCGACCAGCGCGTTGAGGTCGCTGTCGTTGAACAGCGTCCACCAGGTGCCACGATCAAGCGCATCGGCAGGCGTGGCGCGTTCCCATCCGGCCAGTTCCTTGTAGGCCGTCGGCGTCGCCATTACAGGCTGTTCATAGTTGGGACCAACCGCGCAACCACCTACCAGCAGGGCCAGCGCAATCAGGAAATGACGTGGTGTCAGGCGCATCGGAAGATTCATGGTGTAAGTGGTTCGGTAATCAGACGTGGATTCGGATTGCTGCGCCGGAAGCGGTCCAGCAGGATGTAGACCACCGGGGTGGTCAGCAAGGTCAGCAATTGACTGGCGATGAGTCCGCCGATGATGGCAACGCCGAGCGGCCGGCGCAGTTCCGAGCCTTCGCCGAAACCGATTGCCAGCGGCAAGGCGCCGAGCGCGGCCGCCACCGTGGTCATCAGGATCGGCCGGAAGCGCAGCAGGCAGGCTTCGCGCACCGCATCGAAGGCCGACAGGCCGCGCGAGCGCTGGGCTTCCAGCGCGAAATCGATGATCAGGATGGCATTCTTCTTGACGATGCCGATCAGCAGGAACACGCCAATGAGGGCGATCACCGAGAATTCCATGTTAAACAGCAGCAGCGCCAGAATCGCGCCGACGCCGGCCGAGGGCAGCGTCGACAGCACGGTGACCGGATGGATCAGGCTTTCGTACAGCATGCCGAGCACGATGTAGATGACCACCAGCGCGCCCAGGATCAGCAACGGTTGCTCGCCCTGCGAATCCTGCGCCGCACGCGCCGTGCCTTCGAAGCTGCCGCGCACGTTGATGGGCATGCCGATGTCGGCTTCGGCCTGCCTGACCGCGGCCTGCCCCTCGGGCAGCTTGCTGCCGTCGGCCAGATTGAACGACACGGTGGTGGCCAGTTCGGCATCCTGATGACTGATCGAGGTGGCCGTGGCACTGTCGGCAAAACTGGCAATCGCCGACAACGGCACCATGCGCACGGCGGTCGTGCTCAGGGCGGTGCCGCTGGACGGGTCGCGCAACGCCGGGTTGCTGACCACGTTGCTGGTGGTCGCAGTGGTCGCGGTGGTCGTGGGTGGCGCGATGGCGGTCGACACCACGCCCTTGGCCGGCACGTACACGTCGTTCAACGCCTCGGGACTGCGGGCGTAACGCGGCGCGACTTCCATCACCACGTGGTACTGGTTGAGCTCGGAATAGATGGTAGCGACCTGGCGCTGGCCGAAGCCGTTGTAGAGCGCATTGTCGACATCGCGCGACGTCAGGCCCAGCCGGGCAGCGCTCTCATGGTCGATCTTGACGAAGGTTTCGACACCGTTTTCCTGCTGGTCGGTGTCGACATCGATCAGGGCCGGTTGCAGCTTCATCGCGTCGGCCAGCTTGCCGGCCCACAGTTTCAGGTCGGCCACGTTGTCGCTCTTGAGCGTGTACTGATAGGTCGAATTGGTTTGCCGGCCGCCCATGCGCAGATCCTGCACCGGATTCAGGAACAGGCTCACGCCGGTTACTTGCGCCAGCTTCGGACGCAGGCGCGCGATCACGGCCTGGCCGCCTTCCTTGCGCTGTCCGACCGGCTTCAACGTAACGAACATGAAGCCGCCGCCGGCCCGTCCACCGCCGGTGAATCCCACCACGGTGTCCACCACCGGGTCGGCCTTGATGATGTCGACCAGTTGCCGCAATTTCTGTTGCGCGCCCTGGAATGAAATGCTCTGGTCGGTACGCAGGCCGCCGTTGAGCTGCCCCGTATCCTGGTCCGGAAAGAAGCCTTTGGGTGCAGCGATGAACAGATAGACATTCAGGCCAACCACCACCAGCAAAATCAGCATGACTTGCCAGACGCTGTGCATGGCCCAGTCGAGGCTGCGCTCGTAACTGCGGTGCAGGTGATCGAAGCCGCGTTCGAACCAGCGCGCAATCCGTCCGGGCGGCTTGCCGTTGCCAGCGGGCTTGAGCAGCCAGGCGCACATCATCGGCGTGGTGGTCAGAGAAATGACCAGCGAAATCATCACCGCCGCCGACAGCGTGACAGCGAATTCGCGAAACAGCCGCCCCAGCTGGCCACCCATGAACAGCAACGGAATGAACACCGCCACCAGCGAGACGCTGATCGACAGCACGGTGAAGCCGACCTCTTTCGCGCCCAGCAGCGCGGCCTGCATGCGCTCCATCCCGGCCTCGATATGTCGGCTGGTGTTTTCCAGCACAACGATGGCATCGTCAACCACGAATCCGGTCGCCACCGTCAGGGCCATCAGGCTCAGATTGTTGAGCGAAAAGCCGAGCAGATACATCACGCCGAAGGTGCCCAGCAACGACACCACGGTGGCCACGGCCGGGATGATGGTGGCGCGCACATTGCGCAGGAAGGCGCTGACCACCAGCACCACCAGCGCAATCGAAATCAGCAGCGTGACTTCGATTTCGTGCAGCGACGCGCGAATCGAATTGGTGCGGTCGGAGGCAATCTCGAGGCGCACATCGGCCGGCAATTGCGCCTGCAACGTCGGCAGCAAGGCGCGCACGCCGTCGACCGTTTCAATCACATTGGCGCCGGGCTGGCGCGTGATCAGCACCACCACTGCCGGCTCGCCGTTGAACAGCCCGAGCGTGTTGATGTTCTCGACACTGTTGATGACTTCGGCGACATCGCCCAGCCGGACCGCCGCGTTGTTGCGCCACGCCACCACCAGCCCGCGATAATCGGCGGCGTTGCGTCCACCCGGCGGCGTGTAAATTTGCAGCCGGCGTTCATCGCCTTCGATCGCGCCCTTGGGCCGATTCGCGGTGGAAGACTGGATCGCGGCGCGCACGTCTTCCATGCTCACGCCGTACTTGTTGAGCGCATACGGCAACAGCTCGACCCGCACCGCCGGCAGCGTGCTGCCACCCAGTTCGACATCGCCGACACCCTGCACCTGCGCCAGCTTCTGCTGCACCAGATTCGAGACCTGGTCGTAGATCTGGCCGGGCGTGCGCGTTTTGGAGGTCAGCGCCAGGATCATGATCGGCGCGTCGGATGGATTGATCTTGCGGTAGGTCGGGTTGCTGCGCAGCGTCGCCGGCAGATCGACGCGGGAGGCGTTGATGGCGGCCTGCACTTCGCGTGCGGCGGCGTCGATCTTGCGATTGAGATCGAACTGCAAATTGATCCGGGCCGAGCCGGTCCCGCTCGACGAGGTCATTTCATTGACCCCGGCGATCACCCCGAGGCGACGTTCCAGCGGCGTCGCGACACTGGTCGCCATCGTGCTCGGACTGGCGCCAGGCAACGAGGCGCTGACCGAGATCGCCGGAAAATCGATCTGCGGCAACGGAGACACCGGCAGGACGAAGAAGGCCGCGATGCCGGCCAGCGCCAGTCCGATCGTCAGCAGCGTGGTGGCGATCGGACGACGGACGAAGGGCGCCGACAGATTCACGTTGGCTCCGGCGCCGGCTTGCCAAAGCGCTGCGACCAGCTGCGACCGAGCCGGTCAAAGCCGAGATAGATCACCGGCGTGGTGAACAGCGTGAGCATCTGGCTGACGATCAGGCCACCGAAGATGGCCAGGCCAAGCGGCCGGCGCAATTCGGCACCGTCGCCCCAGCCCAGCATCAGCGGCACAGCGGCAAACAGAGCGGCCAGCGTGGTCATCAGGATCGGCCGGAAGCGCAACAGCGCGGCCTGGTGAATCGCCTGCTGCGCCGACATGCCCTGATGACGTTCGGCCTCGATGGCGAAGTCAATCATCATGATGGCGTTTTTCTTGACGATGCCGATCAGCAGGATGATGCCGATGATGCCGATCACGCCCAGGTCCTGACCACTGATCATCAATGCCAGCAGCGCACCGACGCCGGCCGACGGCAGCGTCGACAGGATCGTCAGCGGATGGATATAGCTTTCATACAGCACGCCCAGCACGATGTAGACGCACACCAGCGCGGCCAGGATCAGCCACAGCTGGCTGCTCAATGCAGTCTGGTAGGCGCCGGCCGCGCCGAGGAAGGTCAGCGACACCGACGGCGGCAGGTTGATGTCGAGCGCGGCCTGCTTGATCACGTCGACCGACTTGCCCAGCGATACGCCAGCCGCCGTATCGAAGCCCAGCGTGGTGGCCGGAAACTGCGCCACGTGCGTGACTTGCAGCGGCGCCGGCCGCTCGCTGATGGTGGCAATCGCCGACAACGGCGTGGCCTTGCCGGAACCGGTGCGCAGTTGCAGTTGCCCCAGTTGCGCCGGTGTGGTCAGCGAATTCGGTTGCGCTTCCAGGATCACGCGATACTGGTTGGTTTCGGTAAAGATGGTCGAGACGATGCGCTGTCCGAACGCGCTGTAGAGCGCGTCGTCGATCGATGCGGCGCTGATCGACAGGCGCGCGGCGCTGTCGCGGTCGATGTCGATGTAGACCGAGGTGCCGCTGGCATTCGCATCCGACACCACGTTGCGCAACTGCGGCAGTGTTTTCATCTGCTGCACCAGTTTGCCGGCCCACTGCACCACGGTGGCATTGTCGGCGCCTTCGAGCGAGACGCGATACTGGGTCGGGCCGGTTTCGGCGTCGATGGTCAGGTCCTGGGTCGGTTGCAGGTAGATCGTCACGCCGGCGATTTGCGCGACCCGGTCGCGCAGCCGGTTCATGGTCGCTTCCTGGGTGCCGATGCGGTCGCGCTTGAGATTGATCAGCATGCTGCCGGTGTGCAGCATGGTGTTGCGCGCGGCATCGACGCCGACCAGCGAACTCAGGCTGGCCACATCGCGATCGGCGAGGATGGTTTCGGCCGCAGCCTGCTGCAGGCTGGCCATGCGCGCATAGGAGACCGACTGGCTTGCCTCGACGCGGGCCTGCAACTGGCCCGTGTCCTGGGTTGGAAACAGGCCTTTCGGAATGATCAGATACAGCACCACCGTCAGCACCAGCGTGGCCAGCGCAATGAGCAAGGTCAGGGCCTGGCGCGCCAGCACCCATGACAGCCCGGCGTCGTAGCGTTCCATGACGCCGTCAAAAAACCGTTGCAGCCGGCCCGGCTCGGCGCTTTTTGGCGGCGACGGCTGGAGCCAGCGTGCCGACATCATCGGCACCAGCGTCAGCGACACCACCGCCGAGATCAGGATCGTGATCGCCAGCGTGACGGCAAACTCGCGAAACAGCCGCCCCACGACATCGCCCATGAACAGCAGCGGAATGAGCACGGCAATCAGCGACACGGTCAGCGAAATGATGGTGAAGCCGATCTGCGCGGCGCCCTTGAGCGCGGCGACCATCGGCGTTTCGCCTTCTTCGATGTGGCGCGCAATGTTCTCGATCATCACGATCGCATCATCGACCACGAAACCGGTGGCGATGGTGAGCGCCATCAGGCTCAGATTATTCAGGCTGTAGCCCAGCAGGTACATGACGCCACAACTGCCGATCAGCGAGATCGGCACGGCCAGACTGGCGATGACAGTCGCGCGGAGGCTGTGCAGGAAAGCAAAGATCACCAGCACCACCAGCAGCACGGCCAGGATCAGTTCGGTCTCGACATGTTCGACCGAGGCGCGGATACCGGTGGTGCGGTCGCTCAGGACGGTGACTTCCAGCGCGCTGGGCAGGCCGGCCTGCAATTCCGGCAGGCGCTTCTTGATCGCATCGACGGTGGCGATGACGTTCGCGCCCGGCTGGCGTTGGACGTTCAGGATGATGGCCGGGGTCAACCCGGACCAGGCGCCGAGCTTGACGTTTTCGGCGCTGTCGACGATTTGCGCGACGCTCGACAACTTGACCGGCGCGCCGTTCTTGTAGGCGACGATCAGGTTCTGGTAGTCCACCGCCGCCAGCAGCTGGTCATTGGCATTGATCGTGTACGACCGGGTCGGTCCGTCGAAACTGCCCTTGGCGCTATTGGCATTGGCGGCGGCAATCGCGGTGCGCAGCGTATCGAGTCCCAGGCCGTAGGACGCCAGCGCCTGGGTGTCGGCCTGAATCCGCACCGCCGGGCGCTGGCCGCCCGACAACGACACCAGACCGACGCCGGTGACCTGGCTGATCTTCAGCGCAAGGCGGGTGTTGACGATGTTCTGCACCTCGGTCAGCGGCAGTGTTTTCGAGGTGATCGCCAGCGTCAGCACCGGTGCGTCGGCCGGATTGATTTTGGCGTACACCGGTGGCGCCGGCAAATCGGCCGGCAGCAGCGAGCCACCGGCGTTGATGGCGGCCTGCACTTCCTGCTCGGCCACGTCGAGGCCAAGGCCAAGACCAAACTGCAGGGTCACGACCGATACGCCGGCCGCGCTGGTCGAGCTCATGCGCTGCAGCCCGGCCATCTGGCCGAACTGGCGTTCCAGCGGCGCCGTCACGGTCTGGCTCATGACGTCGGGACTGCCGCCGGGATACAGGGTCTGCACCTGGATGGTCGGGAAATCCACCTGCGGCAGCGCCGACAACGGCAGGAATTTGAAACCGACGATCCCGGCCAGCACGATGGCGACCATCAGCAGCGCTGTCGCTACCGGCCGCGCGATGAAAACTTGTGACGGATTCATGCCGCTATCCTCACTGGGCCGGTGCGGTGGCTGCCTGAGGACGGCGGCGTCGTTCGCCTTCCGGGGCTGGCGTGCCATCGGCCGCAGCGGGGCGTGCGCCACGACGGCCCTTGCCCGCGCCAGGCGCCATCGGCTTGTCGCCTGCCAGCGTGATTTTCGCGCCGTCGCTGAGACGGTCCGCGCCTTCGGTCACGACCTTTTCACCGACCTGCAATCCCTTGGTAATTTCGATCCGTTCAATGGTCCCCTGGCCGCGCGTGACCGGGCGCAATGCCACCGTGCGCTCGGCGGTATTGACCACGTACACGTAATCGCCCTTGTCGCTGTGCCGCAATGCCGCCACCGGCACCGCGGCGGCGCCCTTGATGGTGCGCAGCAGCAGTTGCACATTGACGAACTGGTTCGGAAACAGCGCCAGCTTGTCATTGGCGAAGCGCGCCTTGGCGCGCACGGTACCGGTCTGCAAATCGATTTGATTGTCGAGGGTCAGGAAGCGCCCAGTGCCCAGGGCGGTGGTGCGGGTCCGGTCGAGTGCAGTAACCGGCAACGCGGCGCCCTCGGCCGCACGCGCCATCACTTCGGCGACCTGATCCTGCGGCACCGTGAATTGCACATCGATCGGCGTCACCTGCGTGATCACTGCCACGCCGTTGGCGTCGCTGGCGCTGACCACATTGCCGACATCGACCACGCGCAACCCGACCCGTCCGCTGATGGGCGCGACGATCTTGCTGTAACCCAGATTGAGGCGCGCGGTACCCTCATTGGCACGATCGGACACCACCGTACCCTCGAGTTGCTTGACCAGCGCGGCCTGGGTATCGACATCCTGGCGCGCAATCGAATCCTGCGCGAGCAGGGTTTGATAACGTTGCAGGGTGACTTTGGCACTGGCCAGTTGCGCTTCGTCGCGCAGACGCTGGCCGGTGGTTTGCATCAAGGCCATCTCGAACTGGCGCGGATCGATGAGCGCCAGCAGCTGGCCGGCCTTGACCATCTCGCCTTCGCGGAACAGGATCTTTTGCAGCACACCGCCGACCTGCGGCCGCACCGTGACGGTGGCGGCGGCCTGGACGGTGCCGAGCGCATCAAGAATCACGGGCAGATCGAGCGGCTCCACCGTGGCGACACCAACCGTCGTATTGGGCCGACCGCCTCCGCCGCCACCCGGCCCGCCACCACCACCAGTCCGTGCCGCACCAGCAGCCGGCTCTCGATGCGTCAGATACCAGGCCAGCCCGCCCAGCGCAACCAGCGCGAGCAAGGCGACCAGCGTGCCAATGATGAGTGTGCGCCGCGCTGGCCGGGTGCGAGGAGTCATTTGGGGCGCAACTGGTAAATGCATCTTTTATCCTTTGGACCTGAACGGGTACTGCACCGGCATCGGCATCGGCACCGGCGAGATGATCGCACGTACTCCGCCGGTCGGCTGTGCGCGAACCGACGCAGCGGCAAACGATACCGGCGTGCGCTTGCAGTTGTGACAATTATGGCTAATAGTTACTACGAGAAACATCCCGACATGCGAGGACTACAGAAGAGAAACAGTTCGTCGGCGCGAATGGCCGAACGGCGGGGTGACGGCGACGCGCTGCGCCGACGGCGTCCTGAGCAACGAACGCGTCGGCGCCATGGGTAATTACAACTTCAGACTCTGCGCCCAGACCAGTGCGGCCATGTGCGCTTCGTTGACCTGGCTGGCGCTGATGAACAGCGATTCAGCCAGTGGCCCGGCAGCGCCGTTGTCTTTTTCGCAGGCTTCCGCCAGCGCCAGGAAGGGTCCGAAAATGCCTTCGCGCGACAGCAGTGCCTGTGCCACCGGCTCCGAGAGTTGAATGTTGTCGAGCACTTCTTCCATCGGAATGCCGAGCAACCGATCCAGCAGCGAGAACATGCCCGCGACGAAAAGATTTTCGGCCTCGCTTTTCGGCAGAAAGCTCTGCCCCAGCAATTCGGCAAAACGTCCGCGCACGATCGCCGTCTGCATCAGCACCGGCGATTGCGCACCGCTGCTGGCAGTGGCCAGCAGCACCGAGAGCCAGCGGTACAGCGGCGAATAACCGAGCATCGTCACCGCATGCCGCAGCGACTGGATTTCGGTGCCGAGACCAAACCCGGCCGAATTGATATAACGCAGCAATTTGTAGGACAGCGCCGCATCGCGCTTGAGCACGCCTTCGAGCTGACGCACGTCGGCGTTCTTGCGCACCATATCCATCAACTGCAGGATCATCGTCTGCGCGGCATTGAGGCCCTTCGAGGTCACGCCCGGACGCACCGTCAGGTACAGATTGCCGACAAAGGCATCCATTCCCAGCGTGGCGCAGGCCTCGAACGCCTGCCAGCTCTGCACGCCGCGACTGATCATGCGCACCGAGGAGTGCTTGATCGTTGCATACAGCTTGGCTTGCGCGGCAAAATCGGCACCGCCGAAACGGGTTTCGATATGGCTGACCAGCGGCAGCAGCGCCTTGTCCTGGTTGGCCAGATCGACATCGCGCAGCAACACGCCGAAACCGGCTGCCCGCGCGGCCTTGATATCGTCAATCGCGGAAGCGTCGCCGAGATCGGCGCGCTCGATGGTGAGTACGGTGCCCTTCGGCGACAGGCCGTCCAGCACGCCCGAGCGCAGGGTCTCGGGTGTTGCGCCCAGAAAGATCAGGGTGCCATCCATCTGATAGCCCTGCTCGGGATGCGTGAACCGCTCACCGACAAACGCGGCCATCGCCTGCAAATCGATTTCGCTGGGCTGCGACACGTAGCCGTCTTCGCCCTGCCAGGTAAGTTCGTAACCGAGAACCCGCAGTGTCGGGTCAAGCAGCGGCTCGCGTAAGATGAAATTGACGTCTTGCATGGTCGGGCTTTATTTGAATTGGAAAGAGAAGAAAAACAACACGAACCTGCTGTTTCGCGCGGTGCGGCCGCGCTTCAACTGGTCCGGCAACACTCGGTCAAAATCCGAGGCTATCCAGCAAATCGTCGACCTGCTCCTGATTGGCCACGACATCGATACTGCCCGCAGCATTGATCTGGGGACCGTTCATCAGTCCGGCATCGACCTCGCGACGTACTTCGGGCGGTGCATAATCCAGCAGCAACTGGATCATCTGTTGTTCCAGATTGTGCGCAAGCTCGGTGACCTTCTTGATTACCTGCCCGGTCAGATCCTGGAAATCCTGCGCCATCATGATGCTCATCAGATGTTCCCGGGTGCTGTCTGCAGCGACCCTGGTTGCGCTCAGATACGCCAGCGTCTGGGCAGCCTGCACACGGTACTGGGTTTCCGAAAATGGCGCGTCGAGCGTTGCCTGCCATTGCGCCTGCAACGTGCTGGCGCCGGATTCGATCTGCTTCTGCAGCGGATTGGCTTCCTCGGTCGCGTTGAGCACTTTTTGCGCCGCCTGTTCGGTCATGCGCGCGACGTAGTCAAGCCGGTCACGCGCGTTCGGAATATCGTGGGCGGCACGTTCGATGACCTTGTCAAAGCCGAGCCCGCGCAAACTGTCATGCAGGTTGCGCGTCATCTGACCGACGCGAACCAGCACTTCTTCGTTCTTGCCGGCAGCGTTGCGCGACTGCGTCAGATCCGGCGCAGGGGTGGCAGGCGTCTCCAAATCAGGCTCCGACTTTTTCGAGCTTTTCGAAAATCTTCGCCAGCTTCTCATCCAGCGTCGCCGCGGTGAATGGCTTGACGACATAGCCGTTGGCGCCGGCCTGCGCCGCAGCGATGATGTTTTCCTTTTTGGCTTCGGCGGTCACCATCAGGACCGGCAACTTGGCCAGGGCGGGATCGGCACGAATGTTTTGCAACATCGTCAGACCATCCATGACCGGCATGTTCCAGTCCGAAATAACGAAGTCAAAATGCTCGCTACGGAGTTTGGACAATGCCATCGAGCCATCTTCGGCTTCATCGACATTGGTGTAGCCGAGCTCCTTGAGCAAATTGCGAACGATCCGACGCATCGTGGAGAAATCGTCAACGACTAAAAACTTGGTATTGGGACCAGCCATGAATTACTCCATCGTTCTTCAAAAAAGTGGATACATCGAAAAGCCCTGAGGCACATTATGCACTGAAGTTCCCGGCCTGAATCAACGGATTCTCGATCGTTTCCATTAAACGCGCAGCGCCCGGCTGCTGTGCGCTGCCAGATATCCCAGGACTTTGCCCGGCAATTCCAGCAATGGCGCGACTTCATCGGTGGCGCCGACCGCGATGGCTTCACGCGGCATGCCGAAAACCACGCAACTGGCCTCATCCTGCGCGAAATTATGCGCGCCGGCCTGCTTCATTTCAAGCATGCCGAGCGCACCATCCTTGCCCATGCCGGTCAGAATGACGCCGACCGCATTCTTGCCGGCGCACAGCGCAGCCGAGCGAAACAACACATCCACCGACGGCCGGTGCCGATTGATCAGCTCGCCCTGGTCCAGCTGGGTCATGTAGTTGGCGCCACTGCGTGCCAGCAGCAGGTGCGAGTGGCCCGGCGCAATATAGGCGTGCCCCGGCAAAATCCGCTCGCCGCCGACGGCCTCGTTGACCGAAATCTTGCACAACCCGTCGAGTCGCTTGGCGAATGAGCGGGTGAACCCTTCCGGCATGTGCTGGGTAATCAGGATTCCCGGACAATCCGATGGCATTTGCAGCAGGAATTCCTTGATGGCTTCGGTGCCGCCGGTGGAGGCGCCGATGATGATGAGCTTTTCACTACTGGTAAAGGTGTTGCCGATTTTCGGCAAGGGCTGGCTGACATGCTCGGGCGAACCGGGCGCGGCCAGCACGCGTGTCCTGATGCGTGCCTTGGCGGCGGCACGAATCTTGTCGGCGATCATTTCGGTGTATTCGCGCATGCCGGACTGAATCGACAGCTTGGGCTTGGTCACGAAATCGACCGCGCCCAGCTCAAGGGCGCGCATGGTGATCTCCGACCCGCGCTCGGTCAGCGATGACACCATCAGCACCGGCATTGGTCGCAGGCGCATCAGTTTCTCAAGGAAATCGAGGCCGTCCATCTTTGGCATTTCGACATCCAGCGTCAGCACGTCCGGATTGGTTTGCTTGATCAGATCGCGCGCGACGATCGGATCAGGCGCCACGCCAACCACTTCCATGTCGGGCTGACTCATGATGATCTCTTTCATGACGCTGCGGATCAGCGCCGAATCATCGACGATCAGTACTTTGATTTTCATGCGATTGCCTTTCGGGACCAGCCCGCTATCTTGAATATTGTCGAACCAGCCATGTCAGAACAGATCGACATCGCCCGCCACCGGCGCAGCCTGCAGTCGCGTCGCGTAATCCTGTTCGCGGTTGACGAGGGTGTTGTTGTTGAGTTGCTTGAGCTTCTTGACCAGGACCTTGCCGCTGCGTGGGAAGTAGTACACCTTGCGCGGATGAATGTCGTTGAGGTCTTCAGCCACCACGCGGATGTTTTCCACGTGCAGGTAGTCGCGCACGAACTGGGCATTGCGTTCACCGACATTGATCGCAATGAAGCCGCGCAGCACATTGCCGCCGCCGAATACCTTCGCCTCGAGATTCTCGCGCCGGGCGCCGGCCTTGAGCAGTTCATTGATCAGCACCTCCATCGCATAGGTGCCGTAGCGCATCGACGCTGACACCGGACTGTCGATGTCGGTGCCGCCGTACGGCAGCATGAAATGATTCATGCCGCCGATGCCGGTCACGCGATCGCGAATGCAGGCCGATACGCACGAGCCGAGCACCGTCACGATCAGCATGTCCTTGGGCGTAAAAAAATACTCGCCCGGCAAAATCTTCGCCGCATCGCAATCGAACGTGCGATCGTAATAGACGTTGGTGGCGAATTGCTCTTCGTTGGATTTGGACATGGTATTTATGTCACGCGCCGCGGATGGCGGGGCGCCCTTTCAGTCCATGGTGAGAATCGAGTTCGTAGACCGTCTTGCCGCGCAACTTGAACGCATCGGACACGTACAGAAAATTTTCGGAGTGACCAGCAAACAGCAACGCGTCCGGTTTCATCAGCGGCGCAAAGCGGGCCAGTATCTTGCCCTGTGTCGGCTTGTCGAAATAGATCATCACATTGCGACAGAAAATTGCATCGAACGTACCGGACAGCGGCCACTCGTTGGCCAGCAGGTTGAGCTTCTTGAACGTCACCAGCCGGCGCAGTTCTTCGCGCACGCGCACCATGCCAGCCTGTTCGCCCTTGCCCTTCTGGAAAAACCGGCGCGCCCGCTCGGGTGACAGCTTGTCGAGCCGGTCGGCCGTGTAGACGCCGTTGGCGGCGGTAGCCAGTACATTGGTGTCGATGTCAGTGGCGATGATGTGCACCGGCGGCGTCAGCGTGTTGAACACTTCGCAGGCGATCATCGCCATCGAATACGGCTCTTCGCCGGTCGAACTTGCCGAGCACCAGAGCTCGATCGGACCGGCGCGACCCTTGAGGTGATCGGCCAGGATCGGAAAGTGATGCGCCTCGCGAAAGAACGACGTCAGATTAGTGGTCAATGCATTGGTAAAGGCTTCCCATTCGTCGGTGTCACGTCCGGCTTCGAGATCATCCAGGTAGGTGACGAACGAGGTGATGCCGGTCGCGCGCAGGCGCCGCGCCAGACGGCTGTAGACCATCTCCTGCTTGCTGTCGGCCAGCGAGATGCCGGCACGCTGGTAGATCAATCCGCGCACCCGTTCGAAATCCCTCTCGGTGAAATCGAATTCCTTGGTGGTTTCCTGTTTGGTGTTGGCGACAGTTTTCAACTATAGGTTCCTGGTGAATGCAGCGTTCAGATTGAGTGTGGCGGTGTATCGGAACGGTACCCGATGCGAAAGCCACCCCAGTGTTTGCCATCGACCTGAATCGGCACTGACATGTCGTGCATGACCTCACCGGTGTCGCGCTTGTAGGTCTGCAGCAGAAATGCCGCCGTGCTGGAACCGCAGCGCTTGCCGGTGCGATCGGTGAAGATGCGCTTGGTGCGGTTGTTGATCAGATCCTGGTCATAGTTGCCAGTCAGCGGCTGCGAAAACTTCTTGTTGTGGGTCGGGAAGTAGCCATTGCTGTCGACGGCGCCGGCATAGGCCAGCTCCGGCATGGAGCGCAGCAGCGCTTCCTGGATCGCCGGAAAGGCGCGATCGGTCCAGGCGTCGAACCGGGTGGTGTGCTTGACCGGATTGGTGTTCGGAATCGGCACGTAGGTGCGATCGAACAGCGCATCGCGCTGAATCTGCCCGCTGGCAATCGCCTGCGACATCAAGGCGCCAATCGCACTGGCGGCCCGCTGGGCGGCCGCGCGGACCGGATCGTGACGGGTCGCGCCGTTGGCCCGGGACAGCGCATCAAACATGTTTTCGGCACGCTCGGACAATTGCATGGCCGATGCCGACGCCTGCGGCAACTGCGCATCGGTGCTCGCCATGCTGTTGCGGATGGCCAGAATCGACTGGCTCATCAATGCACTGGCATCGACCTGGTCGCGCGACGCCGCCGCGATTTCACGCGATTCGGATTCGGACGCGATGGCCGCGCGCTCGATGCGCGTAAGGTAGGCATTGACGTTGTCGACATTGCCGGCGGCATGCGACACCCGCGTACTGAGCGTGGTCATGCCGCCGGCGGCACGTTCGGCCTGTTCGTTAATGTCGCGCACCATCGCGCCGATTTCATTGGTCGCCGCATGGGTGCGTTGTGCCAGCTGCCTGACTTCGCCCGCAACCACGGCAAAGCCGCGGCCATGCTCGCCGGCGCGCGCCGCCTCGATGGCCGCATTCAACGCCAGCAGGTTGGTGCGTGACGCGATTTCATTGATCGCTTCGGTGATGCTGGAAATCTGACCGGCTTTCTTCTTGAGCACTCCCATCAGTTCGGAGGTCGCCTCGGCTTCGGTCTGGGCACGCTGGATTTCGGCCAGCACCGCGTCGATGGCGCCACGCGCACTGACACTTTCACCGCGCACTTCTCCCGCCACTGCCAGCGCCCGCTGGGCGTTGGCGGCGATTTGCGTGGTCACGCTGGCGCCGTTTTCGGCGCTCGCCAGAATGCCCTCGGCACTGACCACGTCAAGGTCGATTTTCTTCTTGATCGAATCGATGAAGAAGGCAGTTTCAGCTGCACCGATCATGACGAAATCAATTTCTTTGCCGACCCGCAGCGCAAACTGGTCGGCCGCATTGGCGCGACCGGCCAGCACCGACGCGACTGCTACCCCGATGGCCGCCGCCAGGCCGGCCAGCACCACGCTGCCCAGCGCCGTCAGGAACAGTGCATGCAGCAGCCACGCTGCCAGCGTGGCGACCAGCACGGCGGCGGGCAGGATCACGGCATACAGGCGTGTTCGGGTTGATAGGGTCATGGGGTCGGCTGTCCGGGTGGATGGTGGCGCGCAGGAGTGCGCTTAAAACTCTTCCCAGTCATCGTTCGATCCGCCTTTTTTGGGGATCGACGACCGGCCTGCGGGGGCGTCAACCGCGCCGGTGCGGCGGGTCGCTTGGGCGCCGTCGCCACGGCGGTACTGGCCGGTTTGTGCGGGCGTCGCACCGGAGTTGGCGCCGCCACTGGCGCGGCCCACTGGCTGCCCTCTTCCAGCTTGAAGACCGAGACGGCTTGCGACAGCGCCGATGCCTGTCCCTGCATGCTCTCGGCAGCCGCTGCAGCCTCTTCGACCAGCGCGGCATTTTGCTGCGTCATCTCATCCATCTGGGTGACGGCCTGATTGACTTCCGCGATACCGGCGCTTTGCTCCTGGCTGGCGGCAGTGATCTCGCTCATGATGTCGGCGACATGCTTGACCGAGGTGACGATCTCATGCATCGTTTTTCCGGCTTCGTCGACCAGCTTGCTGCCAGTGTCGACCTTATCGACCGAGTCGCCAATCAGGCCCTTGATCTCCTTGGCCGCACCGGCCGAGCGTTGCGCCAGATTGCGCACTTCCGCGGCAACCACCGCAAAGCCACGGCCCTGCTCGCCGGCGCGGGCCGCTTCGACCGCCGCGTTCAGGGCCAGGATATTGGTCTGGAAGGCAATGCCGTCAATGACGCCAATGATGTCGACGATCTTGCGCGAGCTCTCGGTAATCGAGCTCATGGTTTGCACCACCTGGTCGACCACGTTGCCGCCCTTGACCGCGAAATCCGACGCCGAGATCACCAGCTGGTTGGCCTGCCGCGCATTTTCGGCATTTTGGCGCACGGTCTCGGTCAGGACACTCATCGACGCCGCCGTCTCTTCCAGCGAGCTGGCTTGCGACTCGGTGCGCGACGACAGGTCGGAATTGCCCGAGGCGATTTCCTTGGAGGCTTCCATGATGGTGTCGGTGCCGTTGCGCACGTTGCCCACGATCGTCAACAGACTGCTGCTCATATCCTGCAATGCGGTCAGCAGATCGCTGATTTCGTCCTGGCCGACAATCGCGCCGGTGCGCGAATTGAGCTCGCCATCGGCGACCTTGCGGGCAATCCCGACGGCCTGTTGCAGGGGATCGGTGATGCTGTGGGTGATGATCCACGCCAGCACGATGCCGAGCGCCAGTGCAATCGCACCGCTAATGATCTGCAACATCAACAGCCGGTCGTCGGCGGTTACCGAGCCGACCATCACCCGTTGCGACGCAGCCTGCTGGACGTCGACCAGCTTGCTGATTTCAACCAGCGCTTTCTGGTTGAGCGGATCGATGCGCGTGGAAATGACCTTGATCGCGCCTTCGGCATTGAACGCGAGGGCCTGGCCGACCGCTTCCTTGAGCAGCGGCGCAATCTCATTTTCCGTCGCGGCAATCTCGGCCAGGATTTTTTTCTCCACGTCCGACAGCCCGAACGAGGACAGTTTGTCGCGCGCCTCGGCGTAGCGTTTCTGGGTGAGCTTGACGGCCTGCTCTTCCTTTTGCATCAACGCGACGTCCGATTGCAAGCCAATGTTGCGCATCGCAATGCCGCCTTCGAGCAGCGCGATCTTCATCGAAATGGCCAGCGCCGATTTGCCATCGGCAGCCGCGAGTCCGCTGCTCAGGGTCTTTTTGTTATTGGCGTTGAGTACGCCGCCCGCCACCAGCGCCAGTACCAGTATCAACAGAATGATGCCGAATCCCAAACCAAGCCGGGTCCCAATACGCAATCTACGCAAATTCATTGTCTTCCTCCGTGTACATTCAAACCTCTGACCGATGTCGTCGGGTGTTAGACGACCTGCGCCGACCCGAATGGTTTTAATTGTTATCGACGCAGCATCGCGACGTCTTCCCTTTGCAAATCCTGAACACTTTCCAGACGCAGCGGCGCAAGCGGTATCGCTGCCTCGACCGATGGGCCGTTACCCAAATTGAATACCGCCACCGCCTGCACTAGCGCCGCTGCCTGATCCTGCAGGCTCTCGGCCGCGGCTGCCGCCTGCTCCACCAACGCTGCGTTCTGCTGCGTCATTTCATCCATCTGCGCGATGGCCTGGTTGACCTCGCTGATGCCGGCACTCTGTTCCTGGCTGGCCGCCGTGATTTCACTCATGATGTCGGCCACCTGCTTGACCGACTGCACGATCTGCTGCATCGTCTTGCCGGCCTCGTCGACCAGCTTGCTGCCGTTGCCGACCTTGTCGACCGAGTCGCCGATCAGGCCCTTGATCTCCCGCGCCGCGCCGGCCGAGCGTTGTGCCAGATTGCGCACTTCCGCTGCCACCACCGCAAATCCCCGTCCCTGCTCGCCGGCCCGCGCCGCTTCCACCGCCGCGTTCAGCGCCAGGATGTTGGTCTGGAACGCAATCGCATCGATCACGCCGATGATGTCGACAATCTTGCGTGAACTGTCGGTGATCGATCCCATCGTCTGCACCACCTGCCCCACCACCTGCCCACCCTTGGTGGCAAAATCCGACGCCGAGATCACCAGCTGGTTGGCCTGGCGCGCATTCTCCGCGTTCTGCCGCACCGTCTCGGTCAACTCTTCCATCGACGACGCAGTCTGCTCCAGCGAGCTGGCCTGCGACTCGGTGCGCGACGACAAATCGGCATTGCCCGACGCGATCTCGCGCGACGCCACACCGATGGTTTCGGTGCCCTGCCGGACGTTGCTGACAATGGTCAGCAAACTGCCGCTCATTGCATGCAGCGCCGCCAGCAGATCGCCGATTTCATCCTTGCCGACAATCACCGCGTTGCCCGCATTCAGTTCGCCGTCGGCGACGCTGCGGGCGATATCGACCGCCTGCTTCAGCGGATCGGTAATGCTGCGGGTAATAACCCACGCCAGCGCAAGACCCAGGGTCAGCGCAATCGCGCCGCAGGCCACCTGCAACTGCAACAGCCTGCCGTCGGCCGCCACTGATCCGGCCACCACCTGATGCGAGGCGGCCTGTTGAATGTCGACCAGCTGATTGATGTCGACCAGCGCCTTTTGATTCAAGGGATCGATCTGGCTGGCGATCAGGGCGATGGCCGCCTCGCCGTTGAATGCCATGGCCTGCCGCACCGCCTGTTTCAGCAACGGCGTAATGGCCTGGTCAATCGCCACGATATTGTTGAGGAGCTTTTTTTCGGTCTCCGACAGGCCATACGCAAGCAATTTTTCGCGCGCCACGTCGGAGCGTTTTTGTTGCTGCCTGACCGCCTGCTCTTCCTTTTGCATCAGCGCGACATCGGATTGCAGGCCGATGTTGCGCATCGCGATGCCGCCTTCAAGCAGCGCATTTTTCATCGTGGCAGCGAGGTCGGCCTTGCCCTCTGCCTGTGCGAGTCCGGCCACCAGCGCGGATTTGTTATTGGCATTGAGCACGCCCACTGCCACCAGCGCCAACAGCAGAATCAACAGAATCACACCAAAGCCGAGACCGAGCCGGCTGCCGATTCTCAAGCGTCGCAAATTCATTTTTTCCCCTTCCTTTCACATGTCAGCATCGGCACTCCGGCCCGATTGCGGCCTCGGCGGGAAAACAGTCAAAGCGTCTCCCATTCGTCCGCTTCGCTGCGGCTCTGTGAAATTTTTCGGGCCGGATTTGCCGACACCTGCAGTTGGCGCCGCACCACAGGCGCGGGCGTCGGCGCGCGCAAGATCGGGGCCATCGTGAAGACCGCCACCGCTTGCGCCAGCACTGCCGCCTGTTCCTGCATGCTCTCTGCCGCGGCCGCGGCCTGCTCGACCAGTGCGGCGTTCTGCTGCGTCATTTCATCCATTTGCGCAATGGCCTGGTTGACTTCGCCGATGCCGCCGCTCTGTTCCTGACTGGCGGCGGTGATCTCGCTCATGATGTCGGCCACCTGCTTGACCGAGGTGACGATGTCCTGCATCGTCTTGCCGGCCTCGTCGACCAGTTTGCTGCCAGCACTGACCTTGTCGACCGAGTCACCGATCAACCCCTTGATTTCCCTGGCCGCGCCAGCCGAGCGTTGCGCCAGATTGCGCACTTCGGCGGCAACCACTGCGAAGCCACGCCCCTGCTCGCCGGCGCGGGCCGCCTCGACCGCTGCGTTCAGGGCCAGGATATTGGTCTGAAAGGCAATCGCATCAATCACGCCGATGATGTCGACAATCTTGCGCGAGCTTTCGGTGATTGAATTCATGGTCTCGACCACCTGGCCCACCACCGCACCACCCTTGACGGCAAAGCCGGAGGCCGACAGCACCAGTTGATTGGCGTGACGGGCGTGATCGGCATTCTGCCGGACCGTTTCGGTCAGCTCTTCCATCGACGATGCGGTTTCTTCCAGCGAGCTGGCCTGCGATTCGGTGCGCTGCGACAGGTCGGCATTGCCCGAGGCGATCTCACCCGAGGCGACGGTAATCACATCGGTGCCCTGCTTGATCTGGTTCACGGTGCTGATCAGGTTGAGCTGCATCGCGCGCAGCGAATTGATCAACTGTCCGGCTTCGTCATGGGACCCGGGCTCGATGGCGCTGGTCAGGTCGCCACCGGCAATGGTGTCGGCGATACTGCCGGCGCGCCGCAGCGGTCCGGTGATGCTGCGCGTGATCAGGAAGGCCACGAACGCGCCCAGCGCCAGTGTCAGCACACCAATGACGATCATGCCTAGCCGGGTAGCGCGGTAGTTTTCCTGTGCCGAGGCGGCGCTATGGCGCATGTCGGCTTGCTCGACGTCGGCCAATGCAGCCAGGCTGGTCAGCCATTTTTCGTGTTGCGGCGAGAAATCGGTTTTGAGCAGCGATGCGCCGTCAAAGTAATTGCCGGCGGCGACGAATTCACGGATCTTCGCAATGATCGGCAGGGTAGCGTTCTTTTGTTCGGTGACGGCGCCCAGAGCCGCCTTGTCGTCGGCGCCGGACGCCATTTTCCTGAGATTGTCTTCGCTGGCCGCGTACGTCAGCAGAATTTCGCCGACCCGCTTGTTTTCACGCTCGCCTTCGCTGGCGTCAGTCGGCGTGGCCACCTTGCGTAACGCCAGCGCCAACGACACCCCGGATTCGCGCATCGCCATGGCGCTGGTCAAACTGATCGACTTGGCATTGGCCATCACATCCGCCTGGGTCTGCAATTGGCTCATGCGCCACAGGCCCAGCAGGAGCAGTGCCGCAGCACAGAATAAAACCATGCCGAAACCCAACGCAAGTCGGGTGCCAATTTTCAAGTTTGAAATTCCCAGCATGACTACTTTCCTTATCGCCGTTTCAGCATGAGCGCGGTGATCACATGACCAACGCTAAAATTCTTCCCAACTGTCATCACCGTGCTTTGCAGTGGCCTTCTTGTTTGAAACAACCGTACTCACCGTCGCAACCGCGTGCAGCGCCAACTTCACCGGCGCCGTCGAGCGGCGCGGCAGCGCGACCACTGGCGCCGCCTGCATCCGGTCGCCCAGATTGAACACCGCCACCGCCTGCACCAGCGCCGCTGCCTGATCCTGCAGGCTCTCGGCCGCTGCCGCCGCCTGCTCCACCAACGCTGCGTTCTGCTGCGTCATCTCATCCATCTGCGCGATGGCCTGGTTGACCTCGCTGATGCCGGCGCTCTGCTCCTGGCTGGCCGCCGTGATTTCACTCATGATGTCGGCCACCTGCTTGACCGACTGCACGATCTGCTGCATCGTCTTGCCGGCCTCGTCGACCAGCTTGCTGCCGTTGCCGACCTTGTCGACCGAGTCGCCGATCAGGCCCTTGATCTCCCGCGCCGCGCCGGCCGAGCGTTGCGCCAGGTTGCGCACTTCCGCTGCCACCACCGCAAATCCCCGTCCCTGCTCGCCGGCCCGCGCCGCTTCCACCGCCGCGTTCAGCGCCAGGATGTTGGTCTGGAACGCAATCGCATCGATCACGCCGATGATGTCGACAATCTTGCGTGAACTGTCGGTGATCGATCCCATCGTCTGCACCACCTGCCCCACCACCTGCCCACCCTTGGTGGCAAAATCCGACGCCGAGATCACCAGCTGGTTGGCCTGGCGCGCATTCTCCGCGTTCTGCCGCACCGTCTCGGTCAACTCTTCCATCGACGACGCAGTCTGCTCCAGCGAGCTGGCCTGCGACTCGGTGCGCGACGACAAATCGGCATTGCCCGACGCGATCTCGCGCGACGCCACACCGATGGTTTCGGTGCCCTGCCGAACCTGCCCGACGGTCACGATCAAACTCGCATTCATCTCTTTCAGCGCCTGCAACAACTGACCCGTCTCGTTGTTTGACTCGACCTCGATGTCGTGCGTCAAATCGCCTGCAGCCACACTGCGCGCCAGCGCCACCGCCCGATCAAGCGGCAGGCAAATCGCCCGAATCAACCACCAGCCCATGATCAGCGCCAGCGTGACACCGCCCAGAATCGCCGCCACCGAGGCCGAACGCACGATGGTGTAGCGCGCCTGCCCGCTTTCGAATTCGGCTTTTGCGCCATCCAGCTGCAGCCCGATCAAGGCATCAAAATCAGCCTGCAACGGCGCATACGTCTGGCTCATCGCGCCCTGCAGGATTTCTGTCGCCATCTGCGTGTTCTGCGAACGCATCGCTTCCACCGCCGGCTTGAGTCCGTCTTCCACAAACTTCTTCTGATGCACCCCCAATTGCTCGGCCAGCTTCCGTTCCTGCGCCCCCAGCGGCAAGGCAAGGAACGTAGTCCAGGCTGTCGCGATGGACGCCGTGCGCTTGTCGACTTCACCCATCTTTGCCGTTACCGCACCGGGTTCGCCATTCAGCGATTCGGCCACATCCATCCGGTTGCGATCGATCTGGCGCACGATCTGATCCAGCTGCCCCACCGGCACCATGCGTGACACATACAAATTGCGCGCCGCCTCGTTGGCCATGCTTAAACTGGTCAGACTGACCACCCCGCAACCAACCAGCAACAACGCCAGCGAACCGATGACAACCACCAGCAACGACTTGATCGTGATATTCCTGAACATCTTTGTCTCCTGAGGCGTATCCGCGGCAATACCACTGCGCGTCAGATCGCCCTTTTGGTTTTATTGTTACGTCCGGGTCAATTGCCCGTGCTTCGTTCAGGCAGCGATTTTTTCGATCAGGCCCATTTCGCTTGATGACATCAGTTTGTCGATGTCGATCAGGATCAACATGCGTTCGTCGAGCGTGCCCAGGCCGATCAGGTAATCGGTGTTGAAGGCAGTGCCCATTTCCGGCGCCGGCTTGATCTGCTCGGCCAGCAAGGTGATCACATCCGACACGCTGTCGACCACCATCCCCATCACGCGACCGCTGATGTTGAGGATGATGACGACCGTGAACTGGTCATAGGTCGGCTCGCCCAGATTGAACTTGATGCGCATGTCGACGATCGGCACGATGATGCCGCGCAGATTGACGACGCCCTTGACGAATTCCGGTGCGTTGGCGATACGGGTGACCGCCTCGTAACCACGGATCTCCTGCACTTTCAGGATGTCGATGCCGTATTCTTCCTTGCCCAGTGTGAAGGCCAGAAATTCATTCCCTGCGATTTCGCCCGTCGATTTTGCGCCGAGGACCTGGGCGTTGACTTGTGCTGTAGTTGACATTGTGTTGTCCTTAGTAAGAAAGCATGGATTCGTCGGTAAGCTGACGGCTGGAACGTAATAATGCGGCGACATCCACGATCAACGACACGCCGCCATCGCCCAAGATGGTCGCGCCTGAAATGCCGGCCACCTTGCGGTAATTCGATTCAAGATTTTTGACTACCACCTGCTGTTGCCCGACCAGGTCATCGACAAACAATCCGGCCTTGCGCCCTTCGGATTCGAGAATCACGACGATGCCTTCGGACGGATCGGTAAAACGCGGCGCGATGCCGAACATCTCATGCAGCGGAATCAAGGGAAGGTATTCGCCGCGCACCTTGATGACCCGACCCTGGCCGCTGATTTCCTTGACGTCGATCGGACGCGGCTGCAATGACTCGACCACGTAACCCAGCGGCAGGATGTAGACCTCTTCGCCGACCTTGATTGACATGCCGTCGAGGATCGCCAGCGTCAGCGGCAGCGAGATCGAAATCGTGGTGCCGAATCCCTTGGCCGAGCGGATGTCGACCACGCCGCCCATCGCGGTGATGTTGCGCTTGACCACATCCATGCCGACGCCGCGTCCGGACACATCGGTGACCGTCTCGGCGGTGGAAAAACCAGGTGCGAAAATCAGTTGCCAGACCTCGCCATCGGTCATCGAATCGGACACCGTCAAGCCGTTTTGCGCGGCCTTCTCAAGGATGCGTGCGCGGTTCAGACCACCGCCATCATCACTGACCTCGATGACGATATTGCCACCCTGATGTCCGGCGGACAGCGACAGGCGGCCGGTTTCATTCTTGCCGCTGGCGGCGCGGGCTGCCGGCAATTCGATCCCGTGATCGATACTGTTGCGCACCAGGTGCGTGAGTGGATCGACAATGCGCTCGATGAGACCCTTGTCGAGTTCCGTGGCGGCGCCATGCGTGACGAAATCGACTTTCTTGCCAAGCTTGTTGGCCAGATCGCGCACCATTCGCGGGAAACGCGAGAACACATAATCCATCGGCATCATGCGGATCGACATCACCGATTCCTGCAGATCGCGGGTATTGCGGGTGAGCTGCGAAACACTGTTGAGCAGACGCTCGTGCAACATCGGATCGAGCGATTCGGTGCGCTGCTCGATCATCGCCTGCGTGATCACCAGCTCGCCCACCAGGTTGATCAGCTGATCGACTTTTTCGATGCTGACCCGGATCGAGGTTGATTCAGCGCTGGCCGCCTTATCGGTTTCACGACGTTGATGGGTGCGCTTGTCGGCTTCGCCGGTGCTGGACGAAACCGGCTGGACTTCCGTAATGGGCAGCAGATTCTGTTCCGCTTCGCTCTTTGGCTCGGCCGGTGCCGCACTCTGCGCCAGTGGCACGAACGGCGCGAAGAAGCCATAGCCCTGCTGGGTTTCCTGCGCCAGCAAGGCCGCCTCGTCGTCCGGCGCAGCGCTGTTGCCGCCGCTCGGTGTGAGATTGCCGAAGCGGCTGTCGACCGGCTCGAAAAAGCCGTAACCCGGATCCTCCGGCTGAGCGGCGCCGGCCAGCCCAAGCTCGGTAATCCGGATGGTCTCCGGCTCCAGGATGAACGAGCAGATTGCAATGATGTCGTCCGTTCCTTCATTGGTCGAGAGTACGAACAGGGTGCGCTGGTCGGGCAGCGGCGAGCGCACGATCGCGCCCAGCAGGCCCAGTTCGGAGGCGAGCGCGTCAATGTCGCGCGCGCCGGCGGCGGGCAGTTCGATGCGAAAGCGATGCCGATAGTCGACCGGCTCTGCACTGGTCACTGGCGCCAGCGCGGCCACTACCTCATGGCGCGGCACGATGCGCTCGGACAGCGACTGCAGCAGCATCTGGATATCGCCGACCGCTTCCTGATCTACCGGTGTACCGAGCCGATGCCCATCGAGCTGCATCTTCAAGATATCCTTGGCGACCAGGAAGGCTTCGACGTGTTCCGCCGTCAGCGCCATTTCACCCTTGCGAATATGGTCGAGCAGGGTTTCCAGCACGTGCGTGACCTGGGACAGGTCAGTGATGCCGAACGTCGATGCGCCACCCTTGATGGAATGGGCGGCACGGAAAATCGCATTCAGATCTTCCGGATCGGGATCGGCAACATTCACTGCCAGCAGCAGTTTTTCCATCTCGGACAGCAGCTCTTCAGTCTCCTCGAAGAACACCTGAAAAAACTGACTCATGTCGATAGTCATTGTAGAGCTCCGTTACTTCGCGCTTCATGGTCGGGTCTGCTCTGCACGCGCGCCAGACTGGCCCGGCAGAGAAAAATTACCGAGGTTAGCCGATCACTTTTTTTACGACCTCGGTCAGACGTTGCGGGTCGAACGGCTTGACCAGCCAGCCGTTGGCCCCTGCTGCGCGCCCCTTGGCTTTCATCTCGTCGCTCGCTTCGGTGGTGAGCATCAGAATCGGTACCCGTTGATAGCTCGCCAATGCACGCAGCGAGCGGATCAGCGTCAGCCCGTCCATGCGCGGCATGTTCTGATCGGTCAGCACCAGATCGAAGGTTTGCTCCTTGGCCTTGTCGAGTCCGTCCTGGCCATCGACCGCCTCGGTGACCAGATACCCTGCCGCCTTCAGACTGAACACCACCATTTGTCGAAGTGAACCCGAATCGTCCACTGCCAGTATCGATTTTGCCATTTGCGCTCCGCGTTGATGTTGTAGTGCTCTTTGATTCCGGGTACTGCGCCACGGCCGGGCCAGCGCCGTTGACGACTCAAAACAGTTCGATGTCGCCACTTTCCATATGAGTCTGACTGACCGCCTTGCGCAATGCGCCACCGAGTCGCGCGCTGCGTTCCTCCATGGCGTCATTGATCGCGGCGAGCAATTCGGTCAGATCGTCGATGGTGTTCTCGGGCTGAATCTTCGTCGCGGTGCTGCCCAGGACGTCAAGCACTTCGCGCATGCCATTGATACGACTCAAGGTGCGATTGATCAGCTGGCTGGTCATGTCCTGAAACTGCAGGCCGGTGACCGCAGCATTCACATGACGACCGATGTCGTGCTGAATGGCCTTGAGTTGCACTGCATGCTCTGGCGTCGGCGCGCCACCGGCCATGATCAGATCCACCGCCTCCTGCTGCGCGCCAACGGCGGCATGAATGGCCATGAAACTGGCGCCCAGTTTTTCAATCGCTTCGGCCAACAGCAAGGCGGTTTGCGCAAGATCGGTTTCGACTTCCGACAGATGGTCGCCACCCTGACCGGCGACACCGCCCAGCAGACGCTTCAGGAACAGCCCGACCTGATTATTTTGTGTCATGAAGCCATCCTCTTTCATTCGGTTCAATCGGTGTTCTGGACCATCAATGCGCAGCAGCCGCAGCCGGGGCCGCCACTGGCGCAACAACCGGCGCCGCTGTTGGCGGCTCTGTCTGGGCGGCGTCGGCGCTGCCTGTACTGACATCGACCGTGCGCGATCCTTCATTGGCGGCGGCGTCTTCAGCTTTCTTGTTCATGACAATTATGCTGATGCGGCGATTGATCGGATTGAACGGGTTTTCCTTGTCGTAGAGTACTGCGGAAGCCAACCCGACCACACGCAAAACCTTGGTTTCATTCATGCCACCCACTATCAGTTCCTTGCGCGATGCGTTGGCCCGGTCTGACGACAGCTCCCAATTGCTGTAGCCCTTGTCACCACTGGAATAGGCCGACGCGTCGGTGTGGCCGGACAGGCTGATCTTGTTCGGCACGTCATTGAGCGAACGGCCGATCTCACGCAGGATCTCCTTTGTGTAAGGTTGCAATTCGGCCTTGGCGGAAGCAAACATGGGCCGGTTTTGCTCGTCGATGATCTGGATGCGCAGGCCTTCACTGGTGATGTCGAGCAGCAGCTGATTCTTGAATTTGTTGAGGAGCGGATTCGATTCGATCACCGCTTCGATTTTTTCTTTCAGCGCCTTGAGTTGCCCGGCTTCGGCTTTTTCGAGCGCTTCCTTGGCGGCCTTGATGTTGTAGGTTTTCTTCGGCGCTACCGTTTCACCGCGCTTGACCTGTCCATCCTTGCGGGTCAGATCCTTGCCGCCGCCCTGGATCACGCTGGAGCTGTCGCCACTGCCCGAACCACCCTGCATGGCCACCGTCAACGGGGTCTGGAAATACTCGGCAATCCCCTGCAGATTTCCCTTGGCGGTCGAACCCATCAGCCACATCAGCAGGAAGAACGCCATCATTGCTGTCACGAAGTCGGCATAGGCGATTTTCCAGGCGCCACCGTGCGCGCCACCGCTGACTTTCTTGATGCGCTTGACAATGATGGGGCGGGTGCCTTCGTCAGCCATGATCGCTCTCTGTGCCTGGTTTCATGACTGGGTCCCGTTATTTCGACTTGGCCAGCTTGATGTGTTCTTCCAGTTCGCCAAAGGATGGCCGCTCTGTCGAGAACAGCACCTTGCGTCCGAACTCCACCGCAAGTGCCGGCGCGTAACCATTCAAACTCGCCAATAACGTCACTTTGATGCATTGATAGATCTTCGACGATTCATGCAGCTTCTGTTCCAGCAAGCCCGACAGCGGACCGACAAATCCATAGGCCAGCAGGATGCCGAGGAAGGTGCCGACCAGCGCGTGGGCGATCAGGATGCCCAGCTCGGCGGGTGGCAAGCCCACCGACTCCATGGTGTGCACCACGCCCATCACCGCGGCGACGATACCGAATGCCGGCAGGCCGTCGCCCAGCTTGGCAACGCAATGCACCGGCACTTCGCCTTCGGCATGATGGGTTTCAATTTCGTTATCCATCAGGTTTTCGATCTGGAAGGCATCCATGTTCCCGGACACCATCAGGCGCAAATAGTCAGTGATGAATTCGACCACGTGATGGTCATGCAGAATCGATGGATACTTGCTGAAGATAGCGCTGTCTTCCGGCTTCTCGACATCGCCCTCGATCGACATCAGGCCTTCCTTGCGCACCTTGGTCAGAATCTCGAACAGCAATGACATCAGATCCATGTAGAGGGCCTTGGTGAATTTCGAGCCCTTGAACAGGGTCGGAATCGACTTCAGCGTGGCCTTCATCGCCTTGCCGTTGTTTCCGACCAAAAATGCGCCGACGGCTGCGCCGCCGATCATCAACAGTTCCAGCGGCTGAAACAGCGCCGGCAAATGGCCACCCGCCAACGCAAAGCCGCCGAACACCGACAGCATCACAACGACATATCCAATGATCACTAACAAGCAGATACTCCGGTCAATACTGAGGGCACAAGCCGCTCAAGGGTTGGCAATTCACTGCTTGGCAGATCACCGTTTGCGCACCATCCGTGGCGAACGTTTTCCAAAGAAGTGGCCGCAATGTTGTCACCTGTACCAATGTAAAAAGCTTGAGATAATTCCCGTTAAGAATTTACCACAGGTAACTGTTTACGAGCACATAAATCCCGAGTGTAAGACTATTTTGCGCAACGAAAATGGTGTGTTAAGGGATTTTTCAGGAAGTGCTGTTGGCGCGAGACACCATTTGCCACACGTGCAACTGCCGGTCGTCACCGGCCAAGGGATGGGTCCGGTCGGCCGGATGTCCAGGGATCGGAAAGGCATAACTGATCAACAATGCACCCGGTCGCATCTCGGCACACGCCTTCGTCCAGAGTGCCGGCATGGCTGCTGGCGACAGGTAGGCGAAGACGACGTCAAAGGCCTCAAGATCGAGCTTCTGATAGTCACCGCAGAGAAAACGGGCAGTGCTGCCGGAGAGACTGCCGCGCAGGCGGCTGATCAGCCACGGCAATGGCGCCAGCTCGATGCCGGTGAACTGACAGTCGGCGCGGGTACGCGCGAGCTCAAGCACCAGGCCACCGATTCCGCTACCGATATCGACGCCCTGCAACGCGCGCCCGGGCGGCAACAGGGCGGCCACGGCGCGCCACACCCGTGCACCGGACAAGTACAGTGGCACCTGGGTGCGCCAGGTACTCCAGTACAGACTGGTCATGAGCAAAAACGCCAGCAGGAAGATCCAGGGAGGCAACGCCGCCGCTTGCAACAGGATGGCAGCCGGGGCGAACAGGAGCTGAATCAGCAACCACCACCACGCCAGTCGGCGCCAGCGCGACAACAACGCCGCCACGACGCCCTGGGCCAGGGCGGCTGCCAGCGCCGGCACGGACACGCCGCTGCGGGCCAGCCACACATGAATGATCGAAACGACAATGAATGCGGAAAGTTGCAGCGCCAGCGCCTTGAGTGCGGGCGTGCGTAAGAGGGAAGGCAGATGTGCGGGGAACAGTGACAAAACGACATCCAGAAGGAAAACCGGGTGAAATGACAGGATCGACCGCCACCACCCGTTTCAGGATCGGCAGCCGCGGACGGCCACCATCATGCCGTCTGATTCAGGCGGTGGCAACTGCCACCCGGGCCGCTTCCTTTGCCTTGCGTGTTTTTCCTGCGCGCGACGGCATGTGGCACAAACCGCAGACATAGCCGCCGTTCAGATCGAGCTGGTGCACGACAAAGTGGCCGCTGCATTGCTTGCAGATGGCGGTTCCCAGCATTTTGCTGTCGAAGAACCGCACCAGCGTCCAGGCCCGGGTCAGCGACAAGACCGGCTCCTCGCCTGCTTCGGGCCCCATCTGCTCCAGATACAGCTTGTAAGCCTTGACAACGGCCTCGATCCCGCTGATATGGGCGTGTTCCTGCAGAAATTTATAGATGTTAATGAACAGCGAGGAATGGACATTCGGCTGCCAGGTGATGAACCAGTCGGTCGAAAATGGCAGCATGCCTTTTGGCGGCGAGACGCCTTTGAGTTCCTTGTACAGGTTTAGCAGGCGCTCGCGGGACAGGCGGGTCTCCGACTCCAGCAACTGCAGCCGCGCTCCCAGATGGATCAATTCCATGGCCAACTGGATTTCCTGCGACTCTGTTACGACACTTTTCCTGGCCATGATGTCACTCCGACGATGTGCTTGTTACGGCGGCGGCTGCCGGCCGCGAATCAGGAAATTTCTTCGACGGCCTGGCTGGCCATCAGAATCGCAGCGTGCGATTGCGACAACGCGCGGTCTTTGTTGTAGTTGGTAAGCATCCCAAGGATCGCACCATCGTCGAAGCGGAAGCGTGCCAGCATCATGTTGGTGCCGGACAACTTGAGAATCTGGGCATTGTTCAAACCGTGGATCAGATCAGCGATTTCGCTGCTGATGCCAAGCCGGTAGATCGCGGTCGCCTTATCGGATCGAATCATTTGCTGTGCCAGCATCAGATAGCCCAGATTTGCATCGCGGATTTCAGCCATCATCACGTTCGTGTCCATTGTCGTGCCCCTCACCGTTTGACCTGCCAAGCGGTTTTGCTTGGCCAGTGAATGCATTTTGCTTGGGCGCAACCAAGCCGGGAATAGGCACTAGGAGGTATTTCTTGACGGTAATTGGGCGGCAATAGACGACGGTGTTTGTCTTACAAACACAACGCGTACAGGCAAACACATCGCATGTTGCGATGTGGAAAATGAGGACAGTCGTGGCTTTCGGGCACATTCCGCCTCAACCAAAAAATAATTGATTCAGGCGATAAAGCGCGGTTTTTAACCTTTTCAGGCCACTATTTCTTTACAGTTGCAGACCCTAAATCGGGCTATTTCCCGCAGATTGTTGCGTTGCCGCAACCCTGCTTCTTTATTAACGGCAGCCGAAACGGGAACTTTAGGGTTTATTCAAAATAAATTTGAATTGATTTCGACAGCCTTCCCCGCTTCTTGCACAGGTAACGGCCAGCGAATCGGGAACTTTAGGGTTGCGAGAAGAAATATTTTCGAATCGGTCGCGATGCCGGCGCCGGCATGCGGGACCTGCAGGCAGAGACGCGCCAACCCGGCAACCTGCGCCACCCGAGCGGGATGGCGCAGAGTGCCGGGCCGGGCTTAGTTGGTGTAGTCCTTGGGTGCCCTGCGCTCGTGCATGTCGACGCAGAACGGCAGCGATGCGTATTCGGTCTTGTCGCATTGATGGGCTTCGCAGATGCCACGACTGATGAAGTTGGGGCGGTCTGCACACATCTGCTGCGGCGTCTTGCGTTCAACGACAGCCGCTTTCGCCTGGCGCGCCAATTCAGCCTGCCGCGCACGCGCATCTGCTTCGCGGCCACGCTCGGCCTCATCCGCCTTGGCCCGCAGTTCCTCATCCGACTTGCGCTGGGTATCGAGCTCAACCTTGCGGCGCGCCTCGGCCTCACGGCGGGCTTTGAGCCGGTCGGCCCGAAGCGCCTGCGCCGCCAGTTGTGCTGCAGCAGTGATCGGCACCGTCGCGGCAGGCTCCGGAGTACTTGGCAATGGCAATTCGGTAATCACGGGCGCACCAGGAGCAATTACCGGTGGCGCGGCGACCACGGCAACCGGCGCTGGCGCCGGCTGCACCGTCGCTACATGGCCCGGCCGGTTGGTCCACCAGCCGGCCACGGCGACGATCAGCACCAGCACGACCGCGCCGATCAACAACGTTGGCGGCTTGCGCGATGCCGGTTGCAGCTTGCGCATCGGGGCTGGTCGTGTGGCATCGGACGTGTCGATCGACTTCGGGGTTGCGCCGGCCGCCATCGCTGGCTTCTGGCGCACCGCAACTTGGGGGACCGATGACACCGGCTCAGAGGCCGCAACGTTCGCCTCCGCCGGGCCGGTTCCCGGCAGCGGCAACCTGAACGCACACTTCGCACAAAATTTGGCAGTTTCTGAATTCGCCGCGCCGCAGTGACCACACTTCAAGGGCATCTCCTTCGTTTATCCGGTTTCCGTACATGCGGTCACCGTCTTGCGTGGGATCGAACATGTTCACAGTGCGAGGATTATGCCTGTTGCATGCGGCAAATCCAACCGCTACCATCAGAAGCCGGGGCGGAAGCCTGCAAAGCGATGTCAACCATACCTGAATCGATCGGAAATCGCATTATGCCCAGCACAATTGTGCATCACACGATCAGCATCATTACGCTCGACGCTGGCGAGGTCATGCTGGACCATTGTCAGGACGGCGATATCGCGCTGGTGCAGCAGGACGACGGCTGGTGGGTCAATTTCATTGGCGAAGATGGCGCCGTCGATGGGTATGAGACGCCGTTCGACAGTTACAACAAGGCACTCGGGACTGCCAAGGCAGCGGCTGAATTTGCCGCCGAATAGGTTCAGTCGACCAGGAACAGTTGTTGCAGATCGTTCAGGAAGCGCTGCCCCAGCAGCGTGGGCCGGATCAATTTGTGGTCGCGATACAGCAACCCCTTTGCCTCCGCCGCATTGAGCGCTGCCTCGATCGCATTCAATCCCAACCCGGTCCGCTCGGAGAACAGGTTGGGTTCGAAGCCCGCCGTCAGCCGCAACGTGTTGAGCATGAATTCGAAGCCCAGATCCGAACGGCCAATCTCGACCTCCTCTTCGATCGCATGGCCGGCTGCCATCTGTTGCATGTACGCCTTGGGTTGCTTGAAGCGCGCCTGCCGCACGATCCGGTGCGGGAACGACAGCTTCGAATGCGCCCCTGCGCCGATGCCGAGATAGTCGCCAAACTGCCAGTAATTCAGATTGTGGCGGGCTTGCCGGCCCGGCTGCGCGTACGCCGATATCTCATAGTGCTGGTAGCCGGCCGCCGTGGTGGCGTCGCTGATCATGTCCTGCATCTCGGCGCTGAGGTCATCGTCCGGCACGCTCGGCGGAAACTTGGCAAAGTAGGTGTTCGGCTCCATCGTCAGGTGATACAGCGACAGATGCGGCGGCGCGAAGGCCAGTGCGGTGCGGATGTCCTCGGTTGCCTGCGCCATGGTCTGCGATGGCAGCGCGTACATCAGATCCAGATTGAAGTTATCAAATGTCGCATGCGCAATCTCGACCGCGCGGCGCGCCTCGTCATCATTGTGAATCCGCCCCAGCGCACGCAGGTGCTGTGCATTGAAGCTCTGGATCCCGATCGACAGCCGATTGATGCCACTGGCCCGATAGGAACGGAATTTCTCGACTTCGAAGGTGCCCGGATTGGCTTCCATGGTGATTTCCGCCGCGCCGTCGAGCGGCAACAGCGTGCGCACATCCGACATCAGGCGATCCAGACCGGCGGCAGACATCAGGCTGGGCGTGCCGCCGCCGATGAAAATCGTATAGATCTTGCGTCCCCAGATCAGCGGCAGCGCGCTCTCGAGGTCGGCGCGCAAGGCGTCGAGGTATTCCTCTTCCGGAAAACCACCCTGCGCTTCATGCGAATTGAAGTCGCAGTACGGGCACTTCTTCACGCACCACGGAAAGTGGATGTACAGAGCCAGCGGCGGCAGCGCGGACAAATTGATGATGCCCGGCTTGAGGTAGGCATTGGCGGCCGTTGCGGCATCGGCACGCGCAATCACAGGTCGGCTGTCACGCACGGGAATGATCGGGATCATCGCAATTTTTCAATCAGCGCACGCAGGGCCTGGCCGCGATGCGACAGCGCGTTTTTTTCGGCCGCGGACAGTTCGGCTGCGGTGCGCTGCAAGCCATCGACCATGAAATACGGGTCGTAGCCAAAGCCGCCGGCGCCGCGCGGGTCCGACACGATGACGCCATCCCAGCGGCCGTCGGCGATCACCGGTTGCGGATCGTCAGCATGCCGCACGTACACCAGCACGCAATAGTAATAGGCGCTCCGGTCGGCCTGATCGGCCAGGTCGGCGATCAGCTTGTCGCAATTGCGCGCATCCGATTTCGGTTCGCCGGCATAGCGCGCCGATTGCACGCCGGGCCGCCCCCCGAGCGCATTGACACACACACCCGAATCGTCGGCCAGCGCCGGCAAGCCGGTCAGGCGCGCCGCGTGGCGGGCTTTTTCCAGCGCATTTTCAACGAAGGTCAGATGTGGCTCGTCGGCTTCCGGCACAGCGAACTCGGCCTGGGACAGCACCTCCATGCCGATGGTGGCGAACAGCGCGCCGAACTCCTTGAGCTTGCCCGGGTTGTTCGATGCCAGTACCAGCTTGTTTTGTGCAGCGTGCATGACTACAGTCCGAGTTCGCGTTTCTGCAGAACGATCAGGTCGCGAATGCCGCCATCGGCCAGGTCAAGCAGCCGGTTCATCGTGGCACGGTCAAATGCAGCGCCTTCCGCGGTGCCCTGCACTTCGACAAAGTGACCGGCGTCGGTCATCACCACGTTCATGTCGGTGTCGCAGTTGGCGTCTTCGTCGTAGTCCAGGTCCAGCACCGGCATGCCCTGATATACGCCAACCGAAATCGCAGCGACGAAATGCTTCAGCGGCACCGCCTCCAGTTTGCCGGCGGTTACCAGCTTCGAAAATGCGTCGTAGGCGGCGACCATCGCACCGGTAATGGCTGCGGTGCGGGTGCCGCCATCGGCCTGAATCACGTCGCAATCGAGTTGCAGGGTGCGCTCGCCGAAACCCGACAGATCGAATGCGGCGCGCAACGAACGGCCAATCAGCCGCTGGATTTCCTGGGTGCGGCCGGATTGCTTGCCGCGCGCCGCTTCACGGTCCATGCGGGTGTGCGTCGAGCGCGGCAGCATGCCGTATTCGGCGGTCATCCAGCCCTGCCCTTTGCCCTTCAGGAAGCCCGGCACCTTGTCTTCGATACTGGCGGTGCAAATCACCTTGGTGTGACCGAATTCGATCAGTACCGAACCTTCGGCATGTTTGGTGTAATGACGGGTAAGGCGTACGGCACGCAGTGCATCAGCGGCGCGGCCGCTGGGACGGGATTGAAACGACATGGAGTTTAGTTCCTGGAAGTGATACGGGAGGATTTTTCGATGGCGCCGCGAATTTCTTCGATCGCCTTTTCGATTTCATTTTCATCAAAGCTGTCGCCAGGCTCCAGATCGGCCGCGCGCGGCGACTGGATCGTGGTGGTGATGGTGCCGACCGGCAGCACGTTGGTCGTGATGGTGTTGGGATCGGTGACGCTGCTGCCGCTTTCCCACATCATCGCCAGCGCAGTGACGTTGTCGCCATGCTTGCCGCCGATCCCGGTGGCGGTACTGATCAGCTCGGGCACCGCGCGCACGATGGTGTTGTTCTGCAAGCGCTGCGCCAGCACATGATCGGGCAGCACGCCCCACAAGCCGTCCGAGCACAACAACATCACGTCGCCCGCCTGCAGGCTGGCACGGCGCGAGATTTCGACGATCGGCATGTTGGGCGCACCGAGACAATTGAACAGCTTGTTGCGATCCGGGTGCGTGGCGCGCTCGGATGGATCGGCGCGTCCCTGTGCAATCAGTGTTTCGATGCGCGAATGGTCGCGCGTGCGCGCCAGGATCTGGCCATCGCGCAGCCAGTACAGGCGCGAGTCGCCGCAATGCGCCCAGAACGCGGTGTTGTGCTGGATCAGGCAGGCGACGATGGTGGTGCGCGGCGTCTCGGGCAAATTATTGATCGCGCGGTAGCGGTGGATTTCGCGGTGCGCGGCAAAAAAACTGTCCTCAAGAAAGCGCTCCGGCTTCTTCACATACGGATTCGCGCTTTGCTGAAACAGTGCACCCACCGTCTGCATCGCGATGGTGGCCGCGACTTCGCCCTGCAAGTGACCGCCCATGCCATCGGCCAGCAGCAGCAGCAGCGCGTCGCGCGTGAAGCTGTAGCCCATCCGGTCCTGATTGGTCTTGCGGCCGCCAATATGGCTTTCCTGGTAAACAGAGAATCGCATGAGTAGGTTGTGACATCCATGGTGAAACAATAAACGCAAACGCCGTCACGGCGACCAGTCAGGGCACGTTATCCTGAATGGTCGAGGCGCCAAACTTGTCCTTCTTGCCCTTGCCGCTGAAAATGCCGGCGACCTTGTGCATCGCATCGACCAGGGCATCGGTGACCTTCTTTTCCGGCACCGGTTCCAGCAACGCCTTCTGCAGCGCAAACACGCTCTGCGGCCGCTCCAGCGGATCGATCATCAGACTCCAGCGGATTACCTGAATCAATTCCGGCGAGTAGATGCCTTCCAGCTTGCGCAAATGACCTTCCATCTTGTCGTTGATCTTGCGCTGGTCGGCAGGCTGCGGCGGCGCGCCGACCATGCAGGCGAAGATCGATGCACCAATGCTGTAGATGTCGGTCCACGGCCCCAGGTTGCCATTCTTCGAATACAGCTCCGGCGGAGCAAAGCCGGGCGTGTACATCGGATACAGCTTCGGCAGATCGGCTTTCAATGTCTGTCGCGCCGCACCGAAGTCGAGCAGGATCGGCGTGCCGTCCACGCGCAAATAAATATTGGCCGGTTTCAGATCCAGATGCAGCAATTTGTTGGTGTGGACTTCGCGCAGGCCGTTCATGACCTGGCTGAACATCTTGCGAATGAAGCGCTCCGACACCAGCGGCTTTTCGCCCTTGTCGCGGCGGCGCAGGATGTGATCCTGCAGCGAGCGGCCGGACTCGTACGCCATTACCATGTAGACCGTATCGTTGGCGCGAAAAAAATTGACCACGCTGACCACGTTCGGATGCGAGATGCGCGCCAGCGCCCGTCCCTCTTCGAAAAAACACTTGAGGCCAATACGGAAGATAGGCAGGTTTTCCGGTGAAATCGCCGGCACCAGTTCGCCCGGTTCGCGCAGTGCCAGCGAGCTTGGCAGATATTCCTTGATCGCCACCGCATTGCCATCTTCGTCATAGGCCAGATAGACAATACTGAACCCGCCCGAGGCGATTTTCTTTACAATACGATAGCCGGAAATTTCAAGTCCGTCTGGCAGGGGTGCATTATTTTGTGCTGCCATGATTTCCTAATGCAGAGTGGGAAGCGGCGGCGCCATGTGCGCCAGATCAGCTTGTCAAAAATGCATGGCGACGATCCGCGCGCAACGCCATTTTGCTTGGATTGTGTGGATAAATCCCAGATTTGTAAAGAACAACCGAGGACGCAATTTTGACAATCAGCAGTATGACCGGTTACGCCGTGGTCACCCGGGAAAGCTCGGGCGGCACCCTGACAATCGAGATCAAAAGCGTTAACTCGCGCTTCCTCGACCTGCAATTTCGCATCAACGACGATCTGCGTGCACTCGAACCGATGCTGCGCGAAGCGATCGTCGCCCGCATCACGCGCGGCAAGGTCGAATGCCGCATCAGCTTCGGCCGCAAGGCCGCCAGCGGCGACACCCAGCGCGTCAACACCACGCTGCTCAAGTCGCTGGCCATGCTGCAGGCCGAGGTACGCGCGCAATTCTCAGCCGCAGCGCCGCTGACAGTGCATGAGCTGCTGCGCTGGCCCGGTGTCATCGAGGACGCCGAACTCGCCGAAGACAGCCTGCAGGCCGACGCGGCACTGGCCATCGCACAGGCACTGAATGCATTCGTCGAATCGCGCGAACGCGAAGGCGCTGCCCTGGCCGCGACGCTGATTACCCGCATCGACAGCATGGAAGCCATCGTGGTGCGCATCACGCCGCTGATCCCGCAGATGATCGCGCAATTCCAGCAGAAGTCGATCGACCGCCTCGAAGAAGCACTCGGACTGGCACTACAGAAACCAACCGGCGCGACCCCCACGTTGTCGCGCGACGAAGTGCTGGAACGGATTCGCCAGGAAGTGACCATGTATGGCATCCGCATCGACGTCGCCGAAGAATTGTCGCGCCTGACCGCCCACCTGGACGAAACCCGGCACATCCTCAAGAAAGGTGGTCAGGTTGGCAAGCGCCTCGACTTCATGATGCAGGAGCTCAATCGCGAAGCCAACACGGTCGGCTCCAAGGCCGCGCTGAAGGAACTGGCCGATGCATCGATGGAATTGAAACTGCTGATCGATCAGATGCGCGAGCAGGTGCAAAACCTCGAATGACGCCGGCTAGCGTCATCCACGGCGCATTAGTGCGCCGTCGTAGCGGCGCGCTGCCGAAACAACAGAATGCCGGCCAGGATGAACGCGAACAGTGCCGCTGAAGCGGTATACCGGCTCAACGCCAGCCCGCCAGCGCTGACAGGTTTATCCAGAAAATCGCCGACCACGGCACCGAGTGGACGGGTCAGAATGAATGCCGCCCAAAACAATGCCGTGCGGGAGATCCTGGTACAGCAGTAGCCGGCGACGACCAGCGCCAGCATGGCGCCGAACACCAGCGCTGCGCCGGTGTAGCCAAGGCCGGCGGTGTCAGCAGTCCAGTCGCCCAGCGCCGTCCCCAGCGTCTGGGAAAACATGATGGTCACCCAATAGAACATTTCCGCTCGCGACGTGCTGATCGTGCTGACCGAGACCGAACCGAGCAGGCGGTGCCACAGGAACAGCGAACCCATCAGTAACGTCAGCAGGACGATGGAGCCGCCCGCATAGCCAATCCCCAGCGAGCGGTCGGCAAAATCCGCCAATGTCGTGCCTACCGTCGTGGTCGCAATAATGGTGGCCCAGTACAGGATCGGGTGAAACAACTTGGCCTTGATCTGCGCCGTGACTGCCGCAAGGAAGATGACCATGAAAATCGCCGTGCTGATCAGATACCCCAGATTCATTGACATCGAAACCGCATCGCCCCCCGTTTCGCCCAACGTGGTGGCCGCGATCTTGATGATCCAGAAAATCAGGGTGACCTCCGGGACCTTGCTCAAGCTCGTTTGCGCTGCTGTGGACATAAGGAATCCGCCTTTGATAATAGTGTGCAGTTCTCGGCGGCCGGAGGCCGCGAAAGACCCAATCTTACGGGTACCGACATCGAGTGACGATCTACTGTAAGGTAATCCCTTGACGCACCGACTGACCGAGACGACCCTGTGACCACTGCGGCACAGTTGATCACTCACGTTAAAAATCCGAAACAGGAGGCACTATGCAATCCATCCAGCTTAACAGGCTCTCGCTGCGCAGCACCGCACTCACCATCGCGTTGACCGCTCTGCTCCTTGGTGCCAGCGCCGGTTGCACGGCTGCGGGCGAGGAGTACCGCGCGATTGCCGCATACAGCGGCAAGGTCACCGAACCTGCCACGGCAACAGAGGCCGTTGCCGTCTTTGCCGGAGGTTGCTTCTGGGGCGTGCAAGGCGTGTTCCAGCATGTACGCGGCGTCACCAACGCGGTGTCGGGCTATGCCGGCGGCGATAGCGCGACGGCCAAGTATGAGGACGTCGGCACGGGTTCGACCGGCCATGCCGAAGCCGTTCGCGTTACGTATGATCCGCACAAGGTCAGTTATGCGCAGCTGCTGCATATCTACTTTTCAGTCGCGCATGATCCGACCCAGCTCAATCGACAGGGGCCGGATTCCGGCACGCAGTACCGCTCTGCGATTTTCTCGCTCGACGCAGCGCAGGCCCGCGTGGCCGGCGACTACATTGCGCAACTGAACCAGTCGCATGTGTTCGGCGCACCGATCGCGACAAGGATCGAGCCGGGCCGTCAATTCTTCCCGGCCGAGGCATACCACCAGGATTTCCTGACGCAACATCCGACCCATCCGTACATCGTGATCAATGACTTGCCCAAGGTCGCCGCGTTGAAAAAACTGTTCCCGGCCGACTTTCGCGCTGATCCGGCGCTGGTGGCCACAGCGCACCGCTAACAGTGCCGGCTTGCCCCGCCGGTGCGCATGAACCGGCGCGCATGCCAGACACCGCGAGGTCGGTGCCAGCCATTAAAAACTCCAGCCCGATGCGCCAGATCCGAAAGGGGAAAGCCCCGGGCGCAGGCTGGCTGCCGACCGTGCTCAAGAATTGAACGTGCCAATGCATCGCTGTCCGGTTTCATTCGACTTAATGACGCGCGCAGGGTAGCCTTCGCCGGTTCCCCAGCCACAGGTCATGCCATGCCAACCGACTTCATCACCGGATTTTTTTCCGGCGCCGCGTTAATCATCGCCATCGGCGCGCAAAATGCCTTCGTGCTGCGCCAGGGGATTCGGCGCGAACATGTGCTGGCGGTGGTGCTGGTATGCGCCGGCGCCGACGCGTTGCTGATTGGCGCGGGCATCCTCGGGTTGGGTGCGCTGATCCAGTCCGCGCCGATGGCGATGAGCGTCGCGCGCTATGCCGGCGCGCTGTTTCTGATTGTGTACGGCGTTGCTGCCGCACGACGCGCGCTGAACCCGCACAGCCTTGCAGTAACCGGCTCGGCGGGATTGTCACTGACAGCGGCGCTGGCCGCGTGCCTGACCTTCACGTTTCTGAATCCGCATGTGTATCTCGACACCGTCATCCTGCTCGGCTCGCTGGCCAGCCAACGCGGCGAGAGCGGTCGCTGGGTGTTCGGGGCTGGTGCAATCTGCGCGAGTTTCGTCTGGTTCTTTTCGCTCGGATTCGGCGCACGTCTGCTCGCGCCATGGTTTCTCAAGCCAATCGCCTGGCGCGTGCTGGATATCCTGATCGCACTGATCATGTTCGCGCTCGGCGCAGCGCTGCTGGCCGGATAGCGCACCGCCCTGTTCGGCCGCAGGTGACGCGGCTTATCGGCATTCAGGTGCGTCGCTGCTGCCGGCGGCAATCGCCCGTGCCGCGCTCAACTCCGCCTCAAGCTGCTCGATTCGCCGCAGCAGGGTCATCGCCAACACCATGCCGTGCAAGTCCAGTTCAAAATCGTCGCGCAACTTGCGCGCAAGGTTGGCAGTATGCACATCCTGCAGATAGAACGCTGTTTGCTCAACCATGCCGCCAACCGGAACGATGACGCCATTGTCGATCAGGTCCTCGAGCTCCTGGCTGGTCAGGCCGGACACTTCGGTCAGGTGCAGGGCCGAGCAAATGGTCTGGTCGTTGAGCCAGACGGATTCGGAAATGTCGAGTTTCATTTCGTCTCCTTGGTGAAGTGGCTGCGCGGGGCAAAATCCGAAGCAGCGGCAAGTTGCTGGTACAGCTCCTGTTCCGCCTGGCTGGCCGTCGCGGGAACGACCACCTGCACGACTGCATACAAATCGCCGGGGCCACCTTTTGCCGCTGGCAGTCCGCGCCCGGCAAGCCGCAGTCGCTGTCCGGCCCGGGTTCCAGGCTTGACCTTGAGCTCAACCGCGCCGCCCGGCGTCGGCACCTTGACGGTCGCACCCAGCACCGCTTCCCACGGCGCCAGTGGCAGGTCGAGCACGAGGTCATTGCCATTTCGTCGAAACAGCGGATGCGCCGCAATGTCGAGCACCACATACAGGTCGCCGGCTTTCCCGCCATCGTGACCCGGGCCGCCCTTGCCGCCCAGTCGCAAACGCTGGCCGTCGGTGGCGCCCTTCGGAATGGCGACGCGAAAGGTGCGTTTGACCCGATGCGGCAAACCGTGCGCATCGACTTCCGGCAGCTCGACCGCGACATCGACTTCGCTACCGTGATACACATCCTCCAACGACACGCTGACCGGCACCGCGTAATCGTCCCCGGCCACCGGACGTGCCCGTGCCCGTCCTTGCGCCTGCCCCGAGGAGCGGAACGCACGCAGGATATCGGCGATATCGACGTCGTCGAACGCGGAAGCGCCAGCGCCATATTGCTGCTGCCACTCGGGCGGCGGCGCGAATTCCTCGCCGGCCGGGCGCTGCCCCAGTTTGTCGTATTCGTCACGTTTTTCCGGGTTCTTCAAGGTCGCGTAGGCTTCGGCGATCACCTTGAATTTCTCTTCCCCTTGCGGGTCCTTGGAAATGTCGGGGTGATACTGATGGGCAAGCTTGCGGTACGCCTTTTTGATCTCGTCAAGCGAGGCGGTGCGCTCGATACCCAGCGCCTGGTAATAATCTTTGTATTTCATCGCGATCCTGAATTGAAGGGAAGAAATCTGGCTGTCCGACGCCCCGATCGGCCTCTACAGGCTCGCAACCTTGGGCGGCACGCACAGCCAGTATGCACCCGTCGATCAGGCAACTTGCACTTTGCTCAACTCAGTGTGCGCACCGTCGTCTCGCGCTGCCACTGCCGCGTGCTGGCGGCTTGCACGAACAGCCCGGTTTCGGCCGCATCCTGCACACCGGCGTCCTTGACGACACCGGCCTTGTCGAGCAAGGCGCGCGCGCCGGCGTCGGCCGCAATCGCCTTCAGGTGACCGAACGCGTCGCGTACAAAATCGACCGCCGCCGCTTCCCTGATCAACGCCGTTGCTGCCTCGGCGCTGAGCACGATCGCCACGGCATCGAACAGCACCGATGGCGTGCCAGCCAGTTGACCGTCAACCGCCAGACGCGACTGGTCCGACAACGTGACTTCGCCGATGTGCGGCGCGATGATCTTGTGGCGCGCGCCGGCCTGCTTGATTGCCTTGGCCAGCGCGGCGATAGTGGCGCGATCGGAGCCATCGGCAACCAGCACGCCGACGCTGCGTCCTGCCAGCGTGTCCTTCATCTTGCCGATGATTTGCAGTGCCGGCGATGGCTCAAGGTCCTGCACCGTCGCGGCGATTGGCGGCGCCTCCGGCAAGCTGTCCATACCCAGCCCGCCCGCCACCCGCTTGGCCAGCTTGGCATCAATATGACGCAGGTGGCCGACCATCGCGGCGCGGATGTGCGGGTGCTCCACCTTGGACAATTCAAACACCAGCGCCGACGCCATGTGGGCCTGCTCATGAACGGTCTGGCTCAGGTAGAACTGGCGCGCCTGGCTGTAGTGATCGCTGAACGATTCGGCGCGGATGCGGCCCTTGGTCCCGTTTTCTTCACTGGCCATGCTACGAAACCCGCTGGCGCTTTCGCGCGGGCCGTCGGCCGAGAGCGAATTCGGCTCATAGGCAACGCGCCCCTTCGGCTGCTCCATTTGCATGTGGCCATCGCGCTGATGGTTGGCGAACGGGCATTTCGGCGCATTGATTGGCAGCTGATGAAAATTGGGCGAACCCAGTCGCGACAGCTGGGTGTCGAGATACGAGAACAGCCGGCCCTGCAGCAGCGGATCGTTGGAAAAGTCGATGCCCGGCACGATATGCGACGGGCAAAACGCCACCTGTTCGGTTTCGGCAAAGAAGTTGCCCGGCCAGCGATTGAGCACCATCCGGCCAATCACTTTCAGCGGAATGGTTTCTTCCGGAATCAGCTTGGTCGGGTCGAGGTGGTCGAACGGCAGTGCATCGGCCTGCTCTTGCGTAAACAGCTGGACCGCCAGCTCCCACTCGGGAAAGTCGCCATTACTGATGGCGTCGAACATGTCGCGCCGGTGGAAATCGGAATCGGCGCCGGCGATCTTGACGGCTTCATCCCAGATCGTCGATTGCAAGCCGAGCTTGGGACGCCAGTGAAACTTGACGAAGGTCGACTTGCCCTCGGCGTCGAGCAGGCGGAAGCTGTGAATCCCGAAGCCCTCCATCATCCGCAGCGAGCGCGGCAGGGTGCGGTCCGACATCGCCCACATCACCATGTGCATGGACTCCGGCGTCAGCGAAATGAAATCCCAGAACGTGTCATGCGCCGAAGCCGCCTGCGGAAAGCCGCGATCCGGTTCCATCTTGACGGCATGGATCAGGTCGGGAAACTTGATCGCGTCCTGGATGAAGAACACCGGGATGTTGTTGCCGACCAGATCCCAGTTGCCCTGCTGGGTGTACATCTTGACGGCGAAGCCGCGCACGTCGCGCGGCGTGTCGGCCGAGCCCGAGCCGCCAGCCACTGTCGAGAAGCGCGCGAACAACGGCGTCTGCTGGCCGACTTCGGTGAGGATGTTGGCGGTGGTGACATCGGCCAGCGATGCGGTCAGTTCGAAGAAACCATGCACGCCGGTGCCACGCGCGTGCACGATGCGTTCCGGAATGCGCTCATGGTCGAAATGGGTGATTTTTTCGCGCAGGATGAAATCTTCCAGCTGCGTTGGTCCGCGCGGGCTGGCACGCAACGAATTCTGGTTGTCGGAAATGGCCAGGCCCTGATTGGTGCTGAGGGTGTCGCCGTCGGCTTGCTGGTGCCATTCACCGCCGTTGCCGACCGTGGTTGAGGGCGCCGCCCTGGTCGATTTTCCGGCGCCGTTGGCGGCAGGGGTTTTCGTCTTTGGCATGGGAATGTTCTCCGGTATGGATGATGGAAATTGCGGGCGGATTCAGTCGCCGCCGTTGCGGGCTGCGCCGGACCGAAGGCATCGGCCGGCGCAGTCCCCGGGAAACCAGTCGGTTGCCGCCAGCGCAGCATCTGCGCTGCGCCGGCGGCGCACAGGACAACTCAATGCACGAACAGTGCAATCAAAATGATGATCGGAATTGGCACGCCAAGAAACAAGAGCAGTAGTGAACGCATGGTGAATCCTCCTTAAGATTTCCTGATGAATTGAACGGTATGGGCAGGCCCGCTTCAGAGCGGAACGTGCCGCACGCCATCGCGGGTGCGGCCGCCAAAAGTGGCCGCGAGACTGGCGACAAAGGCGCCCATGAGCAGCGCGACAAACATCCAGATCGAGGCGTAAACCGTCGCCTTGCGCGCGCTGTCGGCTGCCTGGCGGGCGGCCAGTTCAGCCTTGTTGATCGCCGCCATCGCGTTGTTGAAGGCGGTATCGACGCGCTTCTCTGCATCGCCCAGCGGAATGCCGGTGTTTTTTGCCACCACCTGGCTCAGATACTGGCGGTCCGCCGGTAATAGCACGCCGGTGCGCAGGTCTTGCACCAGGATCCTGCCTGCTTCAACGCGCAGGCGTGGATCGGAGGCGCCAGGAATCTCCGCAGCCGTCGGGTCGGTACGCAACATCGTGTCGACCGTATATCCAATCGCGCCGTCGTTGCCGGTCACGCCGGCCGTTCCGGACTGAGCTGTGGCGGCAGTCGACATGCCTTGGTGATTGCCGGCTGCCACGATCATTCCGGCCGCCGCCGTGCCACCACTGGCTGCAGCCTTGGCGCCGCCGGAGACCACGTCGCCAACCACCGAACCCAGCAGCATTGCGGTCGCCAGTGTCGCCACCGACCACGCAATGAAGCCATGGGCGGTATCGCGGAAATACACTTCATCGGTGTGCACGGTTGCCCATTTGGTGCGCAGACGGCCGGCCAGATAACCGCCGACGCCGGATGCCGCAATTTGCGTAAAGGTCAGCCAGACAATCGACGACACGCCGATTGCCGTTGCGCTCGCGCCCATGCTTGCCCATGGCGACATGGCTGAAAAACCCAGCCCCACCCCGAGGATCAGCAGGATCAGCGACAGCGACGCTGCCGCTGCGGCACCGCCGAAAATGGCGCCCCAGGAGATACCGCTGGAGACGGTGTCCACGGCAAGAATTGATGTACGTTCGATGGTTGTCATTGGTACCTCCGGTTATAAAAACTGCATTCTGCTGAATTTGGAAACGCGGATATGTACGGCATCGAACGAAACTGGAGAATTCCGCGAAGGGATCAACGCAAGCGCAAAAAGACCGCGAACTGTGGGTTAGCGAACAGTCTTCGTTAGCGGTCTATCGCAACTTCCCGTTAGCGCGCCGCTTCCACTGCGTGCTCTCGCTATCCATTTTTTTTTGAAAGAGAACCATGGCCCAACCACAGAAATCCCCGTAACCGATCGACGCCGTCGCGCTGCTGACGAGCGACCATAAGAAAGTCAAACAGGCCTTCGCACATTTTGAGACGTTGGGCGAGCGTGCCTTTGTCGCAAAGAAGAAATTGGCGGACGCAATCTGCGCCGCACTGACCGTCCATGCCACCGTCGAAGAAGAAATTTTTTATCCAGCGGTGCGCGCGTCGGTGCCGAACGGCAAACCCATGATTGACGAAGCCACCGTCGAGCACGCTGGCGCCAAGGACCTGATCGCGCAACTGCTGTCGATGGACGCCAACGAAGAGCTGTTCGATGCCAAGATCAAAGTGCTCTCGGAACAGATCGAGCACCACGTCAAAGAGGAAGAAAGCGAGATGTTTGTGCGCGCCAAAAAATCCGCGCTGGATCTGGTCGCGCTTGGCGAACAAATGGCCGCACGCAAAGAGGAATTGGGCGCCAAGCCGATCAGGCTGTAAGACGGAATTGCAGGGCGCCGTCAGCGCGTGAATTCAACCGTCACCGGTCGGCTGTCGACGCGGCCCTGGCGGTCAATCACGCGCAGTTGGTAGGTGCCGGGCACATTCGGGGCCCAGGCCAGCGTCTGGTTGGCTGCGCTCTGGCCGATCAGGCCGTCGTTGGCAAACCAGAACAGGCGCTGGTCCGGCCCGGTCGCGTTGGCGCGCAGGCTGATCGGTACTGGCGCCGACAGCCGCAGCGTGTAGATACTGCCGCGGTTGGGCGAGACAATCACCGGCGCATCGCCATCGACCAGCACGGTCCCGGCGCACTCCGGTGCGGTTGGCGGCGTGCGCCGCGGCATACCGGCATCACGGAACAGATTCTGCAAATCGCTGGGCCAGTATTCGTACACCGAGCTCGTGACGAAGGGACCGTCGGCGCAAGTCGGCTGGCCGGTGCGGCTATCGATCTTCAGGGCGCGATGCAAGGTGCTCACGCGGATCGGCGATTTGCCGGGAATGAACCAGGTGCTGCTGCGCTGCGGACAGGCCGGATTCGGCAAGTCGCCGCTGGCGCTGCAGACCTCGACGCGACTGACATTTTTCGGGATCGGCAAGCGCGGTTCGACGCCACCCAGTCCCTGGCTGCGCAGGCTGTCGATGATCCGGAAAAACAGTGGCGCAGCACTCTTGATGCCGACAAAGGCCGGATTGCCATCGCCGTTGAAATGACCGATCCACACCACCAGCACGCTGTTGCCAAACAAGCCGGCGGTCCACGCATCGCGAAAGCCCCACGAGGTACCGGTCTTCCACGCCACTGCGGGTGCGGCCGGCAGGCCGGTGTCGGGGCGCACATTCGTCAGCAGCATTTGCCCGGTAATGAAGGCGGCCTCCGGCGACAACAGTTGCGGCGTCTCGACCGCGACCGTGTCGGCCTGGTACCTGACCGGCAGCAGCTTGCCGCGATTGCCGAGCATCAGATACAGCCGCGCCAATTCTTCCGGCGTCAGCTCGCCGCCGCCGAGCGCCAGCGCCAGTCCGTAATGCCGTTCGGAAGACAGCTTGGCCACGCCGGCACTCTGCAGGAAATCGTACAGGCCGGGTTGCTTGAGCCGCGCCGCCAGCGCCACGGCCGGGATGTTCCGGCTGCGCACCAGCGCCTCCTGCGCACTGATCGGGCCGACAAAACGGCCATCGAAGTTTTCCGGACTGAACGGGCCGAAGGTGGTCGGGGCGTCCTTCAGGATCGTCAGCGGATGCAGCAATCCCTGGTCCAGCGCCAGGCCATAAATGAAGGGCTTCAGCGTCGAGCCGGGCGAGCGCTTGGCCTGTGTGCCATTGACCTGGCCATCGATGGCGGCATCGAAATAACTGGCCGAGCCGACCAGTGCGCGCACTTCGCCGCTGCTGCGGTCAAGCAGCATGACACTGGCGTTGTCGATGCCACTGCCGCGATTGGCGGCGATGAATTGGCTGACGCTGCGCTCGACCACGTGCTGCACCTGCAGGTCGAGGCTGGTCCGGATGGCGCCGCTCGGGCGCGCCGCCAGCAACAGGTCAGTCAGGTGCGGCGCCTCGAACGGCAACGCCGCCATCGCATACAGGGCATTGGCGCCGGCGATCTCGCTGCGATAGCGCAATGCCTCCGGATACCTCACGCTCCATTGCTGCCACAAGCGCAGCCGTGCCGCCAGCAAGGCCGGCGACACCGTCGCACCGCCGCCGCGCTTGCGCGGGTTTTGCGGAATCACCGCCAGCGTCAGCACTTCCGGCAAGGTCAGGCGCTGCGCCGGTTTATGAAAATAGATCAGGCTGGCCGCGCCGACACCTTCGATGTTGCCGCCATACGGCGCCAGATTCAGATAGGCCTCGAGGATCTCGCGCTTGCTGTAGCGCGCCTCCAGCCACAGCGCGGCAGCGACCTGGCGCAGCTTGCCGGGCACGCTCTGGCTGGGTATCCGGTACAGGCGACGGGCCAGTTGCATCGTGATGGTCGATGCGCCGCGATGACTGTCGCCATGCAACGCCGCCGCCCGCAGCAGCGCCAGCGGATTGACGCCGGGGTGCCAGTAAAACCAGCGGTCCTCGTACAGTTGCACGGCTTGCTGCAGACGCGGGTCGATCTCGGCCAGCGGCACCCACAGGCGGTATTGCTGGTCAGCCGCCAGCGCCAGCCGCAGCAACTGGCCGTCGCGCGCCAGCAGCGCGGCCGAGGCCGGATAGCCGCCCGACAGGCGCGCATGCGGCAGGCAGCGCAAGGCCACCAGCACCAGCCCGATGGCGGCAGCGGCCAGCGCCCAGCGTCGCCACGCGCTCACTGGCGCCTCACTTCGCTTTCGTCACTGGCGCCACCAGCAAGGTCTGGCCGCCAGCCGAACGCGCCTGCAATGCCCGCACATACATCGACTCGGCATAGGCTGGCGGTACCACGAACGTGCCGCTGTTGGTAGCCTTGATGCGGTAGGTGATCTCGGACACATCGCCGCTGGCATTGCCATAAAACACCACCCGATCTTCGCGTGCGTTGGCGTAATAAATGCTGTCGCTGGCGCGTGCACCGGCCAGCCCGGCCAGGTTGCGCGCCGGTTTTGCTGGCGTTGCGCCGTCCTCGGCAGCTGGCGCTGCGCCGCTGTCGAGCACCGGTTCGAAGCCCCCAGGCATCAGGTCGACCAGCGCGATGTTCGGCACGAAGGCGGCGTCGACCGCACGCAGGCGCAGCCACACCGTGACTTCATCACCGACCTTGATGGCGCTGAGCGCCTTGCCATCGGCGCCGATGAATTCGCGTTGCACCTCCAGCCCGGCGCGCAACTCGGTCTTCGGCACTTGCCGGTCATAGCCACTTTCGGTGATCGCGTAATACGCCGGCACGCTGCTGTCGTTGGACAGGCGCAGCTTGCTGGTGCCGGCTGCGAAAGGCACCCGCGGCATGCTGTTGGCCGGCAGCGTCAGCGCCACCGCCTTGCCGTCCGCGCCGATCTGTTCGATGCCGAGCTTGCCGACGGCGTCCGGTCCGAGCGCAGTCGCATACGCATCGAAGGCAAGGATCAGATAGGCCGACGACAGGGTATTGAAGCGCTGCTCGGCCACCGGCTTCACCAGCGCCGCCATCACCGACGCCGGCAAGGCCCTGGCGCGCGCCGGGAAGTGACGCGACAGCAGGGTCAGCAACTGGGCGTCGCGGATCGAGGGATCGTAGTAGTGGTCATAAGCGAAATCGGCCGGACGCTTGACCAGCATCGCCACCTGCCGGTCGATCAACTTGCCGGCCGCACTGTCCTGCTTTTGCAGCTGGTAGGCCGAGGCCAGATAGGCGGCAGCCAGATCGTCCTGCCAGACCTTCGGAAAGCGCGCTTCCAGCGATTCACGAATGGCGGTCAGCATCGGCGTGGTGACGATCATCTGGCGCGTCAGCAGATACGCGGCATAGGCGCGCACGCGCAAGTCCGGCAAGGTCGAGGCCGGGCTGGCGGCCAGACTGCCGGCGTAGGCGATGGCCTTTTGCAGCATGTCGGACGGCACTGCGACACCGCGTTCGCGCGCCTCCTGCATCAATTGCAGCGCATGGATCGAGGCAAACTCATCGGCCTCGACCGAGGCTTCCCACAAGCCAAAACCGCCCTCGGCATTCTGCCGCGAGCGCAGGAGGCGCCAGGTGTCGTCCAGGCTGCGCGCGGTCGGCAGCTTGGCGCCGGCACTGTTGAATTCCGGTCGCTGCGACAGCACCAGCAGCGGCATCGCCTGGCTCACCAGCTGTTCGGTGCAGGGATGTTCGAAGCTGGCCAGATACGACGACAGCCCCGATGCCAGCACCAGCGGCACCGTCGAGACGGCGGCGTCGAGGTTGCGGTATTGCGCGAACATGTCGCGCGTGACCGGCACCGTCGCCGAGCCATTGAAACTGCCGACGGTCAGCTGGGTGCGTTTGGCAACCGCTGGCCGCACCGACACATCGGTTGCCAGCGTCGCGCCCCTGGCGCCCAGCGCGGCCGAGAAATTCAGCGTCGCCGAGCCGAGCAGCGCACCCGGGCCGTCCAGCACCTTGACGCGGAACAGCGCCACGCCTTCGCGCTGCTCGGAAATTTTCAGGGTTTGGGTGGCGCTGCCGAGCACCTGCAGATGCGCCGAGGTTTTCAGTCCGACCGCGATCGCCGCATCCTTGCCGGAGCCGCCCAGATTGTTGGAGACGCCGACGCTGACATCGAACTCATCACCGGGCGTGACGGCCAGCGGCACGTTCGGCGACAGCACGAAGTCGCCGCGCACGGTGGTACTGCCCTGCGCCACGCCGACCGCGGCATCATTCACCGCCACCGCCATGACGCGCACCTTGCCATTGAAGTAGTCCGGCACCGGGATGCTGAATTCGCGCTCGCCCTTGACCTCGACGATGCCGGACCAGAACACCATCGGCTTGTCGCGCTTGCGCTTGAACGGATTGAGATGCTTGCCGAGGGCGCCCTCGGCGTCGCCGCCCGGCGCGCTGGCGGCCATCAGCTTCTTGAACTCCGGCAGGATCAGGTCAAGGATCTGCGACGTGCGCACTTCCAGCATGCGCTTCTGGAAAAACAGTCCGAGCGGATCGGCCATCTGATAGCGCGCCACCTGCAGGATGCCCTCGTCGACGGCGAACAGCACCACCCGGGTCGGCTGCGCGGCGGTGAGTTTGACTTTCAGCGCCTGGCCCGGCTTGCTCAGCGCCGGCGTGTTCAGGGTGAGGACGTTGGTACGCGCCGCAAGGCTGGTGGCGAACGGCATCACGCCATAACTCAACGGGCTGGTGAAAATCTCATCCGAGCCCGGGTCGCGCACGAACTGGACACTGACATAGCCATTGCCTTCGAAGTCCTTCGGCAATTTGATTTTCTGCACCGAGGCCAGCGTGTCGGTCTTGAACCATTGATGCACGAATACCTTTTCCCGTTCGATCGTGATCAGGCCGGCGCCGACGTACGGCGCGCGCACGCTGACTTCGATGTCCTCGCCGGGCAGGTAGTCCTTCTTGTTCAGCGTCAGCTGCAATTCCGCGTTGCGCTCCAGGCTGCGCGAGACATTGCCCTTGCCCGCCACCGCGTACTCGATGCGATTGAATTCGAGTCCCTGCGCATCGCGGATCACGTAGGCAAAGTTGCCCGGCGTGGCGGTGGCAAGCGGCAGCGTCAGGCCGGTCGCAGGCAGCGCCAGCGGCGCGCTGCTGATCGTGATTTCCTTCTTGCGCGACTCGTACTTGTAGCTGCCATTGCCCTGCTTGGTCAGCACCGAGACGAACTTGCGCTCGACCAGATCCAGCGTCAGGCCGGTGACGGCCGTCTTCGCCGCCTGCGGATTGATGGCGATCACGGAGACCGTACGCACTGCATTGCGCGAGACGAAATCGAGCGCGCCATCGGGCTTGAAGCCAACCAGATACGGCAGCTCCGACACCAGCGTCGCGACTTCCGCAGCGACGCCACGGCCGCCCTGCGCTTCGAATGCCCGCGCCAGGAAATGCACGCGATAGGTCGCCTTGGCGTATTTCTCCAGACCGAGTTCGAACTGCGCATCGCCCTGCTCGTTGGTGGTCTGGTCGGCGCGCTGTTCGCTGTAACCTTCCTTAGCGCGCTGCGGATCGTAAAAGCGGTAATCCGGATAGCGCGCGAAGGCCGGAAAGGCTGGCGTCAGGGTCACCTCACCGGTGACGCGCCGGTTCTCGGCCGGCGTGCCAAACAGGTTCTGGGCATTGACCAGCACCTTCAGGGCTTTCGGATTGATCCAGCCGTCGCTGGCCTCGGCCGAAAAGCGCGCGGTCAGCTTCATCCGGTCCGGCTGGAATTCCTGCACCTTGATGGTGGTGCTGCCCAGCAGTGCACCGGCTTCGCCATCCTTGACCAGATACAGATTGATGCCATAGCTGCCGGTCGGCGCGCTGTCCTGGGTGGTGTGCGACAGCTCGATGAAGCCACCGGCCGGCAGGGTCAGTTTTTCGCGCTTGATGACCAGCCCGCGCGCGTCGACCACTTCGCCCAGCAACGGCAGGCCGACGATGCTGGTGGCCCAGTTGGCCGGCTTGACGATGAGTCCGATGTGGAAGGTGTCGCCGGGCCGGTAGATGCCGCGGTCGCTGAACAGATAGGCGCTGAGCTGGTCGGCCACGGCGGCGTTCTTGGCACCGCCGACTTCGAAGCGCGACATGTCGAGCCCGCGATCAGCCCGGTTGAGCGGCAGGAAACTGAGGTCGCCGGCTTTCTTCACCAGCAGCATCAACGGCGCACGCTCGCGCGAGAGGCCGTCGATCCTGGCGAAGTGCGCATGGCCGCTGGCGTCGGTCGGCTGCGACAGCAGCGTCACGCCATTCTTGCCGACGATCTCGACGCTGGCGCCGTCGACCGGTTTGCCGGTGAAAATCGACTGCACGTAGACGTCCTGCGAACCGTCCATCGCCTTCTTGACCAGGATGCCCAGATCGGTGACCAGCACCAGCCGCTTGTCGCTGCGCACGGTATCGTCGCCCTGCGCTTCCTGCGCGCCCTCGCACTGCTCGCCGCAGTCGGCCTCGCTGGCCTCGGCCGGTGCTTCGCCCGGTCGCCGCGCCGCGCTGGCACGCTGCTTTTCCTCACGCGCATCGGCCGCCGGATCGTAGCTGGTGACGGTCAACAGAAACAGGCCGTGGCGATCGGCGCCGTCTTTCTTCAGGTACTCGCCCAGATCGACCGCCTCGTAGTGCGCGCTGCCGGGCGCCTGTTTCGGCAACGGGATCTTGCGCTCGAAGCGCTCGATCAGATTCTCCGGCCCGAAGCGATCATAGAATTCCGGACTGGCGAAATTGCCGCTCGATTGCGACACCAGATGCTGCAACTGCCCCGGCAGGACACGCCCGATATCCACCTTGATGCCGGGCAGATCCCGCGCCAACAAGGCGATCTTGTGCTCGCCGCTCAGGCTGAGCAAGGCGCCCTGGCTGAGGATCTTCAGTTCGGACGGATACGACGGCACCACCACCACATCGTGCCGGGCCTTGCCCAGCAGGTAGCCGCCAAACGAAGCGATGCCGGCGTCGACCCGCACATAAATCTGACGGCCAACATCGGCCTGGTAGCGCACGCTGTGCACATCGGTAAATTCATGCTCGGCCGGAATCGGCGTCAGCACCAGCGCCGACGAACCGGCCAGCACGGCGTCGGTGACCTCGCTCAGATTCCACTGGTGCGGTTCGTCGTCATTACGCTCGGACGGTTTCGAGGACGGATGAAACTTCGGCAGCACCCAGGCATGCAGGGCCTTCTGCAGAACCTTTTCGTGCACCAGCGCCGAGGTCGCCAACACCAGCACCTGCTCCGGTTCGTTCTTGTCGTTGGTGACGACCTGCGGCGTGATGGCGCTGATCTTCAGGCTGTTCAGACCCGGCACCGCGACGCTCTGGGTCAGTTCCTGCTTGAGCTCGTTGCCGCCGCGCGCGGCGCTCAGGCCGCTGGCCAGTGCAAAGCGCATCGTCGTGTCGTCCTTCGGAATCGGCAGGGACACCGAGCGCACGTACGCGTTGAGCCTGAACTTGTCGTAGCTGACCGTGAACGGCGCGGATTCCTTGCCAATGCCGAGCACGCCATCGGATTGTTTGGCCAATTGCAGCGTGATGCGTTTTTCCAGTTCCGCCGGCGTGACCGGATGGGTGAAGCGCAGCTCGACCACGACCTGCTTGGTGACCGGGACCGTCGGGTCCTGATAGAAGGTGGCGTTGCTGATCGAGGCCGCAAACGCGGCGCTGGAAAAGCTTGCTTCGGATTCGGCAAGCCGCACGTTCGGCTTGAACAGCGCGGGTGCAAACGCCACTGCGTAGTCGGCGCCAGCCGGCCAGTCCTGGCTGGGCACGAAGCTCAGGGTCTTGTCGTCGTCCCAGTGCCAGACGCCCGCCGGATTCGGCTTGACGGTAATGCCGCTGCGGACGTCCTTGCCGATCAGCGCCAACGGCGCGACCGACTTGCTGAAGTTGATGACAACGTGTTTCGGCAGACGCGCAGCGGCGTCGTCGCTTTCGATTTCAGTGCGCGCGGGTGCGACGATCTGGAAGGTCACCTCGACCGGCTTGGGACGCGCCTGCCACCACTGGTAACCGTACCAGCCCGCCGCCGCCAGCAACGCCAGCATCAGCAACCCAGCGGCGCTCTTGCGCGGCGCCGCCCGCATCGCCGTCGCGCTGCGCCCCAGCATGCTGCCGGACCAGCGCAACCAGCCCGGCGCCTGCCAGCTGACGCGTCCGAACAGCAGCGCCAGCAGCGCCGCAACGACGCCTCCGATCCAGCGCAACGTGACGCGGGCAGCCTGCCGCAAGGGAGAGATTGGGCGATCCGGTTCGGTCATGCTGGCTCCGTGGTGTTTCTCGAAAGGAACGCAGAGCATAGCGCACGGCGTTGCAGATACGGCATCTTTTCCGACCAACTTTCATGCTGTTCGCGCCGATGCGACACATTCAATGCGGCCGTCGCCAACAGCCGCGTATTTCGCCTGCGGCAGGGGTCGCCGGGTCAGAATGTCACGCCTGCCCGGATCGCCTGCCGCACCACCAGCACGACGAGCTCGACGATGGCCCACGCCAGCGCCGCCGCAAACAGCAGCGGAATGATGCGGTTGGCGACAAGCGCATGGAGCCGCACCAGAAATGCATTGCAGCGCAGGAATCGGGCGAGCGACAGCGTCGGTGTCAGCGGCAGCGCCTGCCCGCCTTCCTTGAGTGCATCGCGGTCGCGCCGCACGCGCACGAGGATCACCCTGCGCCATGCGACGGCGGCGATCATCAGCACGTCCGGCAACAGCAGCGCCACCAGCAACGGGCTGTCGCGACCCCGGGTCAACGCCACCAGCACCGTCAGCAGCGCCAACCCGATCAGCACAACCAGCGCGGTCGCCAATCCACTGCGTGCCGAGCGCACCGCCCAATCCAGATAGTCGATCCGACTGGCACGGTGCCACGCATAACGGGAACGGTCGTGAATGCGCTGCGCCAGCCCCTGACCGGCCGCGAACGTGATGGCCACCAGCGCCAGCGCACACAGCATCGCGAAGGGTCGATTCTGCAGCGCCTGCAACCAGGGATGGGTCCAGGCCGGCACCCAGTTCGCAGCGAGCGCGAACAGCCCACCGGTCAAGCCCTGCCAGACTGGCGTGAAGCGCGCCGACCAGTCCGCCAGCGTCGCGAGCAGCGCGCCGCCAATCCACGGAAGCGCCGACAGCAGCGCCGTGCCGGCCCGGGCATAGAACCCGGCCGCGTAGGGAAACGCCACCACCGACAGCGTCGAGAACAGGCAGGCAAAATACATCACGCGCCGCCACCAGATGGTGTCGTGCACCTGCCGCACCATCTCGTCGTCGACCGGTTCGCCGGGCGGATTCAGGCTGGCGATCGCCGCCTTGAGCGCGGCGGTGCGCGCGGCCGCGTCACCGGTCGCGGTCGCCGGCCCGGCGTCTTGCAACACCAGCGTGCGGTCGACGTCGGCGAAGCCATGCATCGGCAGCAGCGACCCATCCGGCGCCAGCACATTGAAGGTGCTCGGCAGCGAGATCGGGGCATACGCATCCGAGCCGTGCGCCATGCGCATCACGGCACTGCCATGCACCACCGGCAGGATCGGTTTCTGGTCGCTGCCAACGCCCATGTCGAGCGAACGCGGTCCGTACCGGTAGTACGACGCCAGCCCGGCGCGCGAGTCATAGATCCGCGCAAAGGCCGAGCGGTCACCGCCCAGACTCAGCAGCGCCGCGGTATCCATGCGCACGCCGGTCCGCACCAGCTGGCTGACCATCCAGTCGAACGAGACCAGCGACAGCTTGTCCTCCGGATAGCCGCCGCCGACATTCGAGTGCACGCCCGCGAACCAGACCTGCGAGATCCGTTTCTGGATCAAGCCATCGTCACTGCTGCGCTCGTCCGATTCGTCGAACAGGATTGGATGGAATGTCTGGCGCTGGTCGTCCAGCGACAGCGCATGACAGGCGCGCTCGACCTGCGGCGACAGCTTGCGGTCGGCCGTCAGCATCGGCCAGAGCAGCAGCGAAATCCCCCACTTCAATTCATCGACCGGCATGCCATACGCGCCGACGCTGTCCCACAGCCCGAGAAAGCGCACCGGAACGCCCTTGCGGGCCCCCTTCAGCGCACTGCTCGCAGTCCGGTTGAACGGATACAGCAGCGCATCACGCAGCCGTCGCCCGAGCCAGACCAGCGGACTCCACGAGCGAAACCGCTCATCGCGAAAGCGCCGGTACGCCAGCACCGCATTCGCATGCAGTTCCTGTTCCGACCCGAACGGCACCAGCCCCTGGTTGACGATCAGCCCGACCAGAATGCGGATCGTGAACGCGCCGCGACTGAAGCCAAAGCCATGGATCTCGTCGCCGTCCTCATGATTGCGGCAGATGAACTTGTACAGGTCGATGACATTGCGCTTGAGCCCGTAGCCAAACACACCGCCCAGCGCCGCCAGATATTTGTTCGACGAGGTGCCGACGCCATCATCGTATTTCGCCAGCTGGTCCGGCAGCGCCTGATCGACGGCCTGAAACAAGCGCCAGACGTTGGTTTTCTGGGCCTTGCCAGAGCTGTTGCCGGTGCCATCCGAGAAGACGAGGATGCGTTTCATGGGTGCGGATTCCTTTGGGCGAGCGTGAGCGATTCGACCGTCGTTGCGTGCGCGCTGCATGGTACGGGCATGCGCATGCGCCATAGTGTCATATTGGCAAATGTAAATTTGCAGTGATGCCTATGGAAACGCGGATTTATTCGTCAATACCGGCCAACTTATTTCGAAGCATAACCGTTATAGCAAGATAGCCATCAACACTTCCCCCAAGATGAAGCC
>NZ_JAXCHT010000025.1:0-63600 GCF_035984655.1 Actimicrobium sp. GrIS 1.19
TGCGCTGGTGCAGGCCGTTGGGCATCAGTTCGTATTTGAAGGCTTGGCGTCGGATCATGTTGTAAAGATACAGAGTCGAAATCGATCGTGGCAAGCTTAAGGCGAAAAAAAATGCAAGGACGGCTGCGCCGTCCTCGTTATCCTTCCCCGCCCTGAAGGACGAGGTTTGTCACGCATTCCGATCAAGGAATTCTTTGCAGCACGCCGTCGTTGACAGGGGCGGCCGCGGTGGAATCAAAAGCAGGCAAGACAGTGGGGGGGATGTGCCGGGCAGGCATGCCGACACAGCCGTCGGCGGTGTCAGTCGAACAAGGCGGCGAACTGACGGGTGGCAGCCTGGGGATTAGGCGACTGGTAGACACTGCTGATGACGCCGACCAGATCGGCGCCTTGCGCTACCAGCGGCGTGGCGTACGCCGTTGTCATGCCACCGATGACGACCAGCGGCAAGCGGGTCAGCGCACGTGCGGCGGCGAGAATGCCGGGCGCGGTGCTGACGGCGTATTGCTTGACACGCGACGGATAAAATCCGCCGAATGCGACGTAGCTGGCGCCGCTGCGGTCAGCCTCGACGGCCAGTTGCAGCGTGCCATAACACGATGCCCCGACCAGCTTGTGCGGCCCCAGCATGGCGCGGGCCTGCGCCACCGAGGCGTCGGTGCCGCCCACATGCACGCCGTCGGCATCGAGCGCCATGCACAAATCAACATGGTCATTAATCACCAGCGGCCGCCGATAGCGTCGGCACAATGCCAGCAAGGCTGCGGCTTGTTGCTGCCGCAGCGCGGCATCGGCGGTTTTGTGACGGTACTGCACCAGCGCTGCGCCACCTTCGAGTGCCTGTTCGGTGACCGCCAGCAGGCGCTCGGTGTCGTCCCAGTCGGGCGTGACCAGATACAGTCCCCGCATCATGCCGGCTTGACCCAGGCCACATTGCGCGACGGGATGCGCTGGCCGCTGGCAATCGAAAACGATTGCTCCAGCGACTGATGACAGAATTGCTGCGCCGCCAGCAGCGCGTCTTCCATCTCCATCCCGCACGCCAGCGCGCCTGCGGCCGCCGCCGCCAGCGTGCAGCCACTGCCGTGAAACTCGCCACTCAGACGCGGCCAGCTCCAGGAGCGGCTGACGCCTTCGGTGTACCAGCGATTGACGACCTGGTCATCGAGGCTGTGGCCGCCCTTGAGCAGGATGTGCTTGCAACCGCGCTGCAGCAGCGTGTCGATCTGGCGTTCGGAGCGGCGATCGCCTTCGCTCATCGCGGTTGCTTCCGGCAGATTCGGCGTCAACAGGGTGGCCAGCGCAATCAGCGGCCCGATCAGCTGCACCGCGTTGTCCTGTGCCAGCGGATCGCCCTGCCCGCTGGCCAGGATCGGATCGAGCACCACCGGAAAATCGGGATTGCGCGCACGCAGTTGATGAATCACCTCGACGATGATCTGCACATTGGCGGCATTGCCGACGATGCCGATCTTCAGCGCCGCGATATCGATCTTGTCGATCAGCACCTGGGCCTGATGCTGCAGCCAGCGCGCCGGCACCGGATGCACCGCATGCACGTGGTCATTGTCCTGCACCGTCAGCGCGGTGATCACCGACAGGGCGTGCGCGCCCATGGCGCCGACACCCTGTATATCGGCGTGGATGCCCGCGCCGCCGCTCGGATCGGAACCGGAAAACACCAGCACGCAAGGCCGCGTCATGCCAGCCGTCCGGCCAGCGGCGACGACGGCGACGCTGCCATCCGCTTCGGCATGCGCCCGGCCAGATACGCATGCCGTCCGGCTTCCACCGCCAGCCGCATCGCATGCGCCATGCGCACCGGATCGTCGGCGCAGGCAATCGCACTGTTCATCAGCACGCCGTCACAACCGAGCTCCATCGCAATGGCGGCGTCCGAGGCGGTGCCGACACCGGCATCGACCAGCACCGGCACGCTCGCCTGTTCGATGATCAGCGACAGATTCCACGGATTGAGAATACCCATGCCGGAGCCGATCAGCGAGGCCAGCGGCATCACCGCGACGCAGCCGATCTGTTCCAGCAACTTCGCCTGCACCGGATCGTCGCTGCAATACACCATCACGTCGAAGCCATCCTTGACCAGCGTCTCGGCGGCCTTCAGGGTTTCTGGCATGTTCGGGAACAGGGTCTTGTCGTCGGCCAGCACTTCGAGCTTGACCAGCTTGTGGCCATTCAATAATTCGCGCGCCAGTTGCAGCGTGTAGACCGCATCGGCGGCGTTGAAGCAGCCGGCTGAATTGGGCAGGATGGTGTAGCGCGAGGGCGGCACCACATCGAGCAGGTTCGGCGCATCCGGGTCCTGGCCGATGTTGACGCGCCGGATCGCCACCGTCACGATGTTCGCGCCGCTGGCCTCGGTGGCCGCGCGGGTTTGCGCCAGATCGCGGTATTTGCCGCTGCCGACCAGCAGGCGCGACGCATACGACGTGCCGGCGATGATCAGGGGTGTATCGATATAAACGTCAGCAGTCATGTAGGTACTTTAAAACGATTCAGTAAAGGCAAAAACGGGCGCAGCGATATCGTACCCTCCCGCGCCGATCAGTGCGCCTTTTCTCGCAGCCATTTATTGGCAATGATCTTGGTGCCTTTTTCGACCGGCAAATCGGCGTGCAGAGTTTTTTGGTCCGGCAGTCCATACGGCGTCGTGTTGCGAAAAAACAGGGCACAGCCCTTGTGGGGATGCACGTCCAGCCCGAGCTCCGGGAACGACGTGCCGCCGCCCTCGTCGACGTCGCTCAGGTAAAGAATGATGGTACCAAGCCGCTGCCCGCCGTCTGCCAGATGTCTGGCAGTTCCCGACAAGGCCGGATCAAACCAGTCGACATGCGGCCGGTATTCATTGCCAACCTGGTACTTTTGCAGTTGCAAGGTTTCGGCGTGATCGACCGGCCAGTTGGCCAGCGCAGCCAGTCGCGCATCAATGCGTGACACCAGTTCGGTCTCCGCGCGCCGTATGCCGGCACTCTGGCTGGTACGGCTTTCGTGCTCGCGGCTGGCGCCCGTGATCGCGTCGACCGTGGTCGAACGCACGAAGCGGTTGCGGCTCATCTCGGCGATGGCGTCGCATTCGTCGTCGCCCAGCACATTGCCGAGCAGGACGATACGCGGGATCGTCAGGGACAACAGCACATACACGACCCGATCCGGCAGCCCGATCTTGTTGGCCGCCGTATCGATGTCAGGCAGTCGCGGCAACACCACCACACCGGGGTAGCGTTGCAGCAGGGCGTCGGCCAGCGCAAACTCGGCCAGCGTCCGATCGAACGGGCCGTCGCGCTGCAGCTGCCGCACCAAGCCCTCGGGGTCGCAGCCCTGCGCGACATTGTCGATGATCCAGTTCTGCCAATTGACGGGCAGGCGTTGCAAGGCAGTTTTTTGCATGATGGCCTTTCGTTGTGCGGAGCGCGACGACCAACGCTGCAGCGCCGGCAGACCGGCAAACCATGGCCCCGAGCGCGGGCCTTGTCCATACATGGCAACCGCACGATGGAAGTTCCTTGGCCCGGGCCCGATCACGATGAAAGCCAATTGAATTCATCAATCGTTAACAATTTTGACGCTGCCCCCATTTGATGTCAGCCGCCGCCGATGGCGCGCACGATATCCACCCGGTCCTGCGCCTGCAATCTGCGCGCGGACCACAAGTGGCGCGGCACGACTTCGCGGTTGACCGCCACCGCCAGCGCCTTGCCGGACAGGTCGAGCGCGTCGACCAGCGATTGCAGATCCTGCTGCGCGGCGAGGCGATGCGGTGCGCCGTTGAGTTCAATCTCGATCATCGGTTCACTCCTTGCGATAGATTTCCGCGCCGCCCTTGACGAACTCGATCGACTTGACCTGCATCCCGGCCTTGAGCGCGGCGATCTCGCTGATGCCCTGTTGCGCGGCATAGTCGCGCACTTCCTGGGTGATCTTCATCGAACAGAAATGCGGTCCGCACATCGAGCAGAAGTGCGCCACCTTGGCCGAGTCCTTGGGCAGCGTTTCGTCATGGAATTCGCGCGCCTTGTCGGGATCGAGGCCGAGGTTGAACTGGTCGTCCCAGCGGAACTCGAAGCGCGCCTTCGACAGGGCGTTGTCGCGGATCTGCGCACCCGGATGGCCCTTGGCCAGGTCGGCCGCGTGGGCGGCGATCTTGTAGGTGATGATGCCGTCCTTGACGTCCTGCTTGTTGGGCAGGCCGAGATGTTCCTTGGGCGTGACGTAGCACAGCATCGCCGTGCCATACCAGCCGATCTGCGCGGCGCCGATGCCGGAGGTGATGTGGTCATAGCCCGGCGCGATGTCGGTAGTCAGCGGACCCAGCGTGTAGAACGGCGCTTCGTGGCATTGCTCCAGCTGCAGGTCCATGTTCTCCTTGATCAGCTGCATCGGCACGTGGCCGGGGCCTTCGATCATGACCTGCACATCATGCCGCCAGGCGATCTGCGTGAGCTCGCCGAGCGTCTTCAGCTCGGTCAGTTGCGCCTCGTCGTTGGCATCGAAGATCGAGCCCGGCCGCAAGCCGTCGCCCAGGCTGAACGAGACGTCGTAGGCCTTCATGATGGCGCAGATGTCCTCGAAGTGCGTGTACAGGAACGACTCCCGATGATGCGCCAGGCACCACTTGGCCATGATCGAGCCGCCGCGCGAGACGATCCCGGTCAGCCGCTTGGCCGTCATCGGCACAGTGCGCAGCAGCACGCCGGCATGAATCGTGAAGTAATCGACACCCTGCTCGGCCTGTTCGATCAGGGTGTCGCGGAAGATTTCCCAGGTCAAGTCTTCGGCCTTGCCATTGACCTTTTCGAGTGCCTGATAAATCGGCACGGTGCCGATCGGGACGGGTGAATTGCGGATGATCCATTCGCGCGTTTCATGGATGTGCTTGCCGGTCGACAGGTCCATCACGTTGTCGCCGCCCCAGCGAATCGCCCAGGTCATTTTTTCGACTTCGTCGCCGATCGACGAGGTGACCGCCGAATTGCCGATGTTGGCGTTGATCTTGACCAGGAAATTGCGGCCGATGATCATCGGCTCGATTTCGGGATGGTTGATGTTGGCCGGGATGATGGCGCGGCCACGGGCGATTTCGGAGCGCACGAATTCGGGCGTGATCTGCGCCGGCAGCGCGGCGCCGAACGATTGGCCGGGATGCTGGCGGCCCATCAGGTCGGCCAGGCGCTGGCCCATCGGGCCGCTGGCCTGCAGCTCGGCCAGATATTCGCTGCGCCGCATGTTTTCACGGATCGCGACGAATTCCATTTCGGGGGTAATGATGCCCTGCCGCGCATAGTGCATCTGCGTCACGTTGCGCCCCGCCAGCGCGCGCCGTGGCTGGCGGTGCAGATTGAAGCGCAGCGCCGCCAGCGCCGGATCATTCAGGCGCTCGATGCCATACGCTGACGACGGGCCGCTCAACTGTTCGGTATCGCCGCGTTCGACGATCCACGGCAGGCGCGGTGTCGCGAGGCCGGAACGGATATCGATGGCAACGTCGGGGTCGGTGTACGGACCGGAGGTGTCGTAGACGTACACCGGCGGATTCTTTTCTGCGCCGAACGAGGCGGCGGTGTCGGACTGGCTGATCTGGCGCATCGGCACCCGCAGGTCGGGACGCGAACCCTGCACGTAGATCTTGCGGGAGTTCGGCAACGGATGAATCGCCGCGTCGTCGACGACGGCACTGATGGCGGAAAAAGGGAGTTTGTCGTTCATTGCATTCCTTTGCTTGGTGCATCAAAAGCGAAAGGAATACCGGAGTCGGGCTCCGCAGCTTCCCTTCGCTGGCATTATCCAGATCAGGTTCGAGGGTATTTCTCACCCGACCGCGGGCAACGTGCATGCGGTCAGGACCCCTAGCTTGCGTCCGTCAGAGTGACGGCGCGGCTTAATTCTAACCGCCTTCGGCCGAAAGCGACAGGACGAATCGCGCGCTGCGCACCGTATAATGCGCAGTTCCCTTCCCATCAGAAACCGATCATGGAATTAGCCAAGTCGTTCGAGCCCGCCGAAATTGAAAAACACTGGCGCACCACATGGGAACAGCGCGGTTATTACACCGCCACCACCGACGCCGGCAAGCCTGCCTTCAGCATTCAATTGCCGCCGCCGAACGTCACCGGCACGCTGCACATGGGGCATGCGTTCAACCAGACCATCATGGACGGGCTGACGCGCTACCACCGCATGCGTGGTTTCAACACCGCCTGGATTCCGGGCACCGACCACGCCGGCATCGCCACGCAGATCGTGGTCGAACGCCAGCTCGACGCGCAAAAGCTCACCCGCCACGATCTCGGCCGCGACAAGTTCGTCGAAAAGGTGTGGGAGTGGAAGGAACAGTCCGGCTCCACCATCACCGGCCAGATGCGCCGCATGGGCGCCTCGACCGACTGGAGCCGCGAGTACTTCACGATGGACGCCAAGCTGTCCGGCACCGTCACCGAAGTGTTCGTGCGGTTGTTCGAACAGGGCCTGATCTATCGCGGCAAGCGGCTGGTGCACTGGGACCCGGTGCTGGGCACGGCGGTGTCGGATCTGGAAGTGGTGTCGGAAGAAGAAGACGGCTTCATGTGGCACATCCGTTATCCGCTGGCCGATGGCAGCGGCCATCTGACGGTCGCCACCACGCGGCCCGAGACGCTGCTGGGCGACGTCGCCGTCGCGGTTGATCCGACCGATCCACGCTATGTGCACCTGATCGGCAAGATGCTGACGCTGCCGCTGTGCGATCGCACCATCCCGATCATCGCCGACAGTTATGTCGACAAGGAATTCGGCACCGGCTGCGTGAAAATCACGCCGGCGCACGACGCCAACGATTACGCCGTCGGCCAGCGCCATCAGCTGCCGATGATCAATATTTTCACGCTCGACGCGAAGATCAACGAGAACGGTCCCCACGCCTATCAAGGCATGGACCGCTTCGTCGCGCGCAAGCAGATGGTCGCCGATCTGGAGGCGCAGGGCCTCATCGAAATCATCAAGCCGCACAAGCTGATGGTGCCGCGCGGCGACCGCACCGGTGTCGTGATCGAACCGATGCTGACCGATCAATGGTTTGTCGCGATGTCGAAGCCGGCGCCGGAAGGCACCCACTTTCCCGGAAAATCGATCGCCGAAGTCGCACTGGAAAAAGTCGCCAGCGGTGAAGTCAAGATGATTCCCGAGAACTGGACCACGACCTACAACCAGTGGCTCAACAACATCCAGGACTGGTGCATCTCGCGCCAACTGTGGTGGGGCCATCAGATTCCGGCGTGGTACGACGACGACGGCAAGATCTACGTCGCGCGCAGCGAAGCCGAGGCGCAGGCGCAGGCCGGCGGCAAGACGCTGCGGCGCGATGCCGATGTGCTCGACACCTGGTTCTCGTCGGCGCTGGTGCCGTTCTCGACGCTGGGCTGGCCGGAAGAAACCCCAGACTACAAGATGTTCCTGCCGTCGTCGGTACTGGTGACCGGCTTCGACATCATCTTCTTCTGGGTTGCACGGATGGTGATGATGACCACGCACTTCACAGGCAAGGTGCCGTTCGACACCGTCTATGTGCACGGCCTGGTGCGCGATGGCAGCGGCCAGAAGATGTCGAAGTCGAAGGGCAACACGCTCGACCCGATCGACCTGATCGACGGCATCGACCTCGATGCGCTGGTAGCCAAGCGCACCACCGGACTGATGAATCCGCGCGATGCCGTCAAGATTGAAAAGGCCACCCGCAAGGAATTCCCGAACGGCATTCCCGCGTTCGGCACCGATGCGCTGCGCTTCACGATGGCAAGCTACGCCTCGCTCGGCCGCAACATCAATTTTGACCTGGCGCGCTGCGAGGGCTATCGCAACTTCGGCAACAAGCTGTGGAACGCCACCCGCTTCGTGCTGATGAATACCGTCGACAAGGATTGCGGCGTCGAGGAACGCGCCGACGCCGGTTACCTCGAGTTTTCGCAGGCCGACCGCTGGATCGTGTCGCTGCTGCAGCGCACCGAGGCCGATGTCGCCAGGGGCTTTGCCGACTATCGCTTCGACAACATCGCCGCCTCGATCTACAAGTTCATCTGGGACGAATACTGCGACTGGTATCTTGAACTGGCCAAGGTGCAGATCCAGCACGGCAACGAAGCCCAGCAGCGCGCCACCCGGCGCACGCTGCTCAAGGTGCTGGAGACCACGTTGCGGCTGGCGCATCCCATCATCCCGTTCATCACCGAGGAGCTGTGGCAAACCATTGCGCCGATGTCCGGCAAGGTACTCAATCCGGCCGGCGACTCTATCATGATGCAGGCCTACCCGATCGCGCAGCCAGAGCGCATCGACGAGGCGGCCGAAGGCTGGATGACGCAGCTCAAGGCGATGACCGATGCCTGCCGCAATTTGCGCGGCGAGATGCAGTTGTCGCCGGCGCTGCGGGTGCCGCTGGTGCTGGAAACCGCGCCCGGCGCCGAGGCGGCGCAATTGCAGTCGTTCGCGCCGTATCTGCAGGCGCTGGCAAAATTGTCCGAGGTGCAGGTGCAAGACGCGTTGCCGGATTCACCGGCGCCGGTCGCCATCGTCGGCAATGCGCGCCTGATGCTGAAAGTGGAAATCGACGTGGCTGCCGAGCGCGAACGACTGTTCAAGGAAATCACCCGGCTCGAAGGTGAAATCACCAAAGGCCATGCCAAACTCGGCAACGAAGCGTTTGTAGCGCGCGCGCCAGCGGCGGTGGTCGAGGCCGAGCAGCAGCGCCTGGCCGGATTCATCAGCACACTGGAGAAGTTGCGGGAACAGTTTGGCAAGTTGCCAACCGCCTGATCACAAGGAGAGAGCGCATGACCAACACGGTACGAGCGACACAACTGGCGGTGCTGAGCGCCGGTATTTTGATGAGCATCGGCGCCTGGGGGCAAAGCACCGCCGCCGGATTGTGGAAGAGTATTGATGACACCAGCGGCAAGCCCTCGGCGCTGATTCGTATCGCCGAACAGGGTGGCGAATTCAAGGGACGCATCGAAAAGCTGTTTCCGGCGCCGGCGGAAGACCCGAATCCGAAATGCGTCAAGTGCGTCGGCGAGGGCAAGGACCAACCCATCATCGGCATGGTGATCGTCAAGGGCATGCGTGCCGACGGCAAGGCCTATACCGGCGGCACGATTCTCGATCCGGACAATGGCGAGGTCTACCGCAGCAAGATGACCCTGGCCGACGATGGCAAGAAATTGAACGTGCGCGGTTATGTCGGCATACCGCTGATCGGCCGCACCCAGGTCTGGCTACGCGAAGAGTAATCCGCTGCACCGGAGGCTGCCGCGCGGCGGCAGCCGTTGTCACCGATCCGGTTAGACGAAGCCGACCGTCAGGCCCGGCAGGCTGACACCCGAAAACGCGGTCGTCCAGCTTTGTCCGGCAGCCACCGGGTACGCCTCGGTCCAGGTGCCGGTGGCAATGATCTCGCCGGCTGCCAGCGGCGCAAATTGCGGCTGGGTCTGCAGCAGTTTGTGCAGATGCATCAGGGCGTGCACCGGGCTGTCCAGCACATCACCGCCAAACCCCGCGCCATGCAACGAATAGCCTTCGCCGAAATCGGCCGACAGCGACACGCTCGCATGGGTCAGCACTTCGGCCAGGCTGCGCCGCGAGGCTTGCGACAGGATGTGCGGTTCGCCGACAATCAGCGAGCCATGCAGGCCAAAGGCGGCGACGGCGTCCAGCGGCGCAAACTGCCAGTCAGCAAACGGACAAACCACCAGCTCGAAGCCGTGCGCCATCCATTCGATGCAGGCCGCCAGCTCCTTGATCGAGGCATTCCTGGCCGGCGCCTTGCCCAGCTTGAAAATGATCTCGGGCTCAATCCGCGGCTGCACCGCGCCCGCCAGTTTCTGCAAGGCCCGGTTGTCATCGGTAAACCGCACCGTGCTGTCGTACATGGTCGACCAGACCGGCGCATCGATCTGCCCCAGCACGCCGAACTTGTTCCATGCCTTGCGGTTGGTAAAGCCGATCTTGCGTCCGACCGGTTGCTCGCCTTCGGCAATGCGAATATCGAGGATGCATTTGGCCACGTCGTAACCGTCGGCCAGCGTCAGCTCCGGATCGCTGGACAGACGCGGCAACAACGTGCCATCGGCGCGGGCGGTAAGCAACTGGTGGGCAAAACGGTTGGCTTGGGTAGACATCAACATGAGTGCGCTCGCTAGATAAAATTTGGACAAACAGCTATCGCTCAGTATTGGCGACTGGCGAGTTTTTTTCAAACTCGCCAGTCAGCATTCTGCGCCAGATCAAACAGGAATTGCGAAAATTACTTCAAATGCCGTAGCGAATCCAGCACCACCCGTCGGGTTTGCAGGATTTCTTCCGAAACCAGCCCGACCGTGGGCAAATCCGTCATCAACTTGTCCGAATTGACCACCCACACCGTTTGCAGATGGTCAGCCGCCTCGGCGACCGGCTTCGGCGTCAGCAACGACAGGTCATGAATCAACAAAATCCGGCTCAGGCCCATGGCCAGATCGCCGCGCTGCATATCCTTGCGAAAATGCGCGTAGTCGACAATCTGCTGCACCTCGGCCAGATACTTCAACATCTCGAACTCGGCTACCCGAATATTGCGGTTCGCCTCGGTCGACTCATTGCGCCAGGTCGTATAAAACAGCGCCGACAGCGCAATCACGACACTTACCAGCGCCAGCACATTGCTGCGGATCTGGTCGCGCAAAGGCGCGTGCGCCATCTCAGCGACCGCCCGGCACGGAACCCCACAACTCGCCATTCGGCCCGGTGCTCGGCGCCGCCACCCCGAAATGCGCGTACGCCGCCGGCGTGGCAATCCGCCCGCGCGGCGTGCGCTGCAGATAGCCCTGCTGGATCAGATACGGCTCCAGCACATCCTCAATGGTTTCGCGCTCCTCGCCAATCGCGGCGGCCAGATTGTCCAGCCCGACCGGCCCGCCGCCGAACTTGAACAGGATCGCTTCCAGCAACTTGCGATCCATCACGTCGAACCCGACCGGATCGACATCCAGCATCACCAGCGCCGCATCGGCGATCTTGCGGGTGATGTCGCCATTGCCCTTGACCTCGGCAAAGTCGCGCACCCGCCGTAAGAGCCGATTGGCAATGCGCGGGGTGCCGCGACTGCGCTTGGCAATCTCGAACGCGCCATCGTCATCGATCGGCGCATTCAACAGCGACGCGCTGCGGGTCACGATGCGGGTCAATTCCTGCGCCGTATAAAACTCCAGTCGCGCGACGATGCCAAACCTGTCACGCAACGGATTGGTCAGCATGCCGGCCCGGGTGGTGGCGCCGACCAGCGTGAACGGCTGCAAGTCCAGCCGCACCGAGCGCGCGGCCGGGCCTTCGCCGATCATGATGTCAATCTGATAATCTTCCAGCGCCGGGTACAGAATCTCTTCGACCACTGGCGAGAGCCGATGAATCTCATCGATGAACAGCACATCATTGGCTTCCAGATTGGTCAGCAATGCCGCCAGGTCGCCGGCCCGCTCCAGCACCGGCCCGGAGGTCTGGCGCAGATTGACGCCCATTTCGCGCGCGATGATGTGCGCCAGCGTGGTCTTGCCCAGCCCCGGCGGACCGAACAGCAGCGTGTGGTCGAGCGCTTCCTTGCGCTGCCGCGCCGCAGTGATGAAAATTTCCAGCTGTCCGCGAATCTTTTCCTGGCCGACGTATTCGTCGAGCTGCTTCGGCCGCAAGGCCCGCTCGATGACTTCCTCGTTGGGCGACGCCGCCGTCGGCGCTGTGATGCGTTGTTCGGTAAAGTTATCGGTTTGAATGCTCATGCGTGATTAGCCTTTCGACAGCGCGCGCAGCGCCAGCTTGATGCCATCCGACACGCCGGTGCCGGCCGGCACCTGCTTCAGCGCCAGCATGGCTTCCTTGTCGGAGTACCCCAGCGCCAGCAGCGCATTGAGAATATCGGCGCCCGAATCCGCCAGCACCGCGCCACCCGCGGCGCCCAGGTCGGCGCCCAGCTTGCCCTTGAGTTCCAGCAGCAACCGTTCGGCAGTCTTCTTGCCAATCCCCGGCACCTTGGTCAACCGCCCCGATTCCTGCATCGTGATCGCCTGCGCCAGCTCCGGCACCGACATCCCCGACAGAATCGACAACGCCATGCGCGCCCCGATCCCGGTGATCTTGATCAACTGCCGAAACACCGTCCGCTCCTCGGCCGTGCCGAATCCGTACAGCAACTGCGCATCCTCGCGCACGATCTGGTGCGTCAGCAGCACCACCTTTTCACCGAGGCCAGGCAGATTGTAGAAGGTGCTCATCGAAACCCCCACTTCATAGCCGACGCCATTGCAATCGACCAGCAGCTGGGGGGGATTTTTTTCTAGCAGGAGTCCGGAGAGGCGACCGATCATGGGGGGAATGGGTGTTGGGGGAATGGTAATGATGATACAGGAGCCGGGTGCGCCTACCGCAGATATCCATGGGCTTGGAACGAACAATTTGCCAATCTTGTTTTAGATTCCTCTGCGCGCGGAGAAATTTATAACGTTGCCCGTGCCAAATGTATGGCATCTATTCAATAGGGAGGCTGGTTGTTTCTGAAACGAAATTGCATTTATAAAATACACTTTCCGAATTGAAAAATCTAAGAGCCACTAAATGACGCTCCCGCAAGGTTTGTACGAACGTCTGGTGATGCAAGACGAAGCTGCCAACCTTGATTTGCTCGAAAGCGGGCAGTGTGCGCTGATCGAAACCCCATCGAAGGCGCAACGACGTGAGCACCTGATTTATAAGATCACTTCGCATTTGCCGAAATTGCTTGATATTATCGTTGCCAAAGGTGCTGTCGGTAACGCCGAGGAAACACGGGCCGAACTTCAATTAATTGCCCGTAGAAAAAGCGATGCGCGCAGTCAATCAAATTGTTCTGACCACATCAACAGCAGAAGCTTCGCGCGCAGCCATTGACATAGTGGTGACCGTATCAGCAGCACTTTGACCTCACCCAATCAACCGCCCCTTTCGAATCCGCATTCCCTTCTTGACCAATCCCGGCGCCATGCCACCCAGAATCGCCAGCACGTCGCTGTTGTGCGCGTGGGTAATGGCCACACCGAGTGCATCGGCGGCGTCGGCGGTGGGTGTGCCCGACAACATCAGCAGACGCTGCACCATGTCCTGCACTTGCTGCTTTTGCGCCTTGCCCTGCCCAACCACTGCCTGCTTGACCTGCAGCGCGGTGTATTCGGCCACCAGCAGATCGGCGCTGACCAACGCGCAGATGGCTGCGCCGCGGGCCTGGCCGAGCAGTAGTGTGGATTGGGGATTGACGTTGACGAATACTTTTTCGATCGCCGCGCAATCGGGGCGATAGGTGACGATGACTTCGCCGACGCCGGCCAGGATAGTTTTCAGCCGGGCCGGCAAGTCGATGTCGAGCGTCTTGATGGTGCCCGAGGCGATGTAGCTGAGCTTGTTGCCGTGCTTCTCGATGACGCCGAAGCCGGTGATGCGCAGGCCCGGGTCAATGCCGAGAATTCTCATCGCAGTCGATCAGTGACGGAAGTGGCGCACTCCGGTCTGCAGCATGACGACACCATGTTCGTCGGCGGCGTCGATGACTTCCTGGTCGCGCATCGAGCCACCCGGCTGGATCACGCAGGTGGCGCCGGCTTCGACCACCACGTCCAGACCATCGCGGAACGGGAAGAACGCATCCGAGGCGACGGCCGATCCGACCAGTGTCAGTCCTGCGTTTTGCGCCTTGATCGCGGCGATGCGGGCCGAATCAACCCGGCTCATCTGGCCGGCGCCGACGCCGAGGGTCATGCCGTTGCCGCAGAACACGATGGCATTCGATTTGACGAACTTGGCCACGCGCCAGGCAAACATCAGGTCCTGCAATTGCTGCGGCGTAGGCTGCTTCTTGCTGACGATCTTGAGTTCGGCCAATGCCACGTTGCGGGCATCGGGCGATTGCACCAGCAAGCCGCCGCCGATGCGCTTGAAGTCGTATGGGTTAAGGGCGGTGCCGAGCGGGATTTCGAGCAGACGGACGTTCTGTTTGGCGGAGAACACGTCGCGCGCAGCGTCGCTGAAGCCGGGCGCGATGACCACTTCGACGAACATCTTGGCGATCGCGGCAGCGGTCTCGGCATCGACCAGGTCGTTGAAGGCGATGATGCCGCCGAAGGCCGAGGTCGGGTCGGTTTGCAGCGCCTTGCTATACGCTTCCAGCGGATTGAGGCCAACCGCCACGCCGCACGGATTGGCGTGCTTGATGATCACGCAGGCGGTTTCGCTGAAGGTCTTGACGCACTCCCACGCGGCGTCGGCGTCGGCCAGGTTGTTGTACGACAGTTCCTTGCCTTGCAACTGGGTGTAGTTGGCCAGCGCGCCCTCGACCGGCTTGGTGTCGCGGTAGAACGCGGCCAGCTGGTGCGGGTTCTCGCCGTAGCGCATTTCCTGCACTTTTTCAAAATGCAGGTTGAGCGTGGAGGGAAACAGGCTGCGCGTGGTGTGTTGCTTGTCGGCGCCGAGCGAGGTGAAATAGTTGGTGATCGCGCCGTCGTACTGGGCGGTATGGGCGAAGACTTTCTTGGCCAGTTCGAAGCGGGTTTCATAGCTGACGTCGCCCGCCTGCATTTCGCCCAGCACCTTGGCGTAATCGAGTGGATCGCACACCACCACCACATCCTTGTGGTTCTTGGCCGATGAACGCAGCATGGCCGGGCCGCCGATGTCGATGTTTTCGATGGCGTCCTCGAGCGTGCATTCACGCCGTGCGACAGTTTGCGCAAACGGATACAGGTTGACCACCACCACGTCGATCGTGTCGATGCCGTGCTGCGCCAGTGCCGCGCGATGCTCCGGGAAATCGCGCCGGGCCAGGATGCCGCCGTGGACCTTCGGATGCAGTGTCTTGACGCGACCGTCGAGCATCTCCGGAAAGCCGGTGTAGTCAGCCACTTCAGTGACGGCCAGGCCGTGCTCGGCCAGCAGTTTGGCGGTGCCGCCGGTGGACAGCAAGCGGTAGCCGAGCGCGGCGAGGGCGCGGGCGAAATCGAGCACGCCAGTCTTGTCGGAGACGGAGATGAGGGCTTGTTTGGTCATGATGGCTCGGTAGGTAATGGATCAACAGGATCGGTGGATGAATCGCAGCGCGCTGGTCGCGCTGCGATGCCATGCAATCAGAGCAGGCTGTGTTGTTGCAGTTTCTTGCGCAGGGTGTTGCGGTTAATGCCGAGCATTTCTGCGGCCAGCGACTGATTGCCGGCAGCGCGTTCCATGACGACTTCGAGTATCGGTTTTTCGACCGTGACGACGACCATCTCGTACACGTTCGACGGATGCTGCTCGCCAAGGTCCCTGAAGTACTTTTCGAGACTCTTCCTGACGACTTCCTGAATGCTTTCTTTGCTCATGCTGTGCGCTTCGTTGATTTTTTTATCGGACATCACTCAGGCCGCAAGCTGATGCGCAAGCGAGCTGTATTGTAACCGTTCGCCGTAAGCAACTTGCGCCAGAAAAAAATTTTCTACAGCGTCGAGTTGGGCGCGGCAGTCTTCGAGCAGGTTCATGCGCTGGCGAAAAGCCTCGCCACCGATCAGATCGCGCACATACCAGCCGATGTGCTTGCGCGCCGTGCGCACGCCGAGGTACTCGCCATAAAACGCATAATGCGCGCGCAGATGCTCGTCCATCAGGGCCGCGACTTCGGTCACCAGCGGCGCCGGCAAGTAGGTGCCGGTGTTGAGGTAATGCACTATCTCGCGGAAAATCCACGGCCGTCCCTGCGCCGCGCGACCGATCATGATGGCATCGGCGCCGGTGACGGCCAGCACCTGGCGCGCCTTTTCCGGCGAATCGATATCGCCGTTGGCAACCACCGGAATGGCGACTGCGGCCTTGACGGCGGCGATCGTCTCGTACTCGGCGTCACCGCTGTAGCCATCGGCACGCGTGCGGCCGTGCAGCGTAAGCATGGCGATGCCGGCGGATTCGGCGATGTGCGCGATACGCAGCGCATTCTTGTGCTGGCGATCCCAGCCGGTGCGAAACTTCAGCGTCACCGGCACGTCCACTGCGGCAACCACGGCATCGAGAATCTGTCCCACCAGCCGCTCGTCCTGCAGCAGTGCGGAGCCACACCAGCTGTTGCAGACTTTCTTGACCGGGCAGCCCATGTTGATGTCGATGATCTGGGCGCCGCGCTCCACATTGAAGCGCGCGCAATCGGCCAGCATGGCGGGATCGGCGCCGGCGATCTGGACGGCACGCGGCGCCATTTCGCCATCATGGTTGATGCGACGCGCGGTCTTTTCGGTTTGCCACAGGCGCGGATTGGAGGCCGCCATTTCGGACACTGCATAGCCGGCGCCGAGCTGCTTGCACAATTGCCGGAACGGGCGATCGGTCACCCCGGCCATCGGTGCGACGAAGACATTGTTGGCAAGCTGGTAGGGACCGAGTTTCACGACATGGCGACCAAAAAAAGAAAGCAGCCATTTTAGCGCCATCCGCGGCCGCGGCCGCCAGATTCGTCGCAGGTTTTACAAATCGCCGGACCAGCCCTCAGGCCGGTGGCAGCATTTGGTGGTTGGCCTGGTGGATCAGGTCGTCGAGACCGTTGCTGCTGGCCGAATGGGTCGCCACGCCAATACTGACAGTCAGCCGGATCGACCAACTCTTGACGCTGATGGTCTGGCTGTGCAGATACTGCTGCAGACTTTTTGCCAGCGCGGTGGCGGCAGCGGTGTCGCTGCCCGGCAGCACATACAGGAATTCCACCCCGGTCCAGCGCCCGGCCGACACCTCGGGGGCCATCCTGGTGGCGACCAGCTTGGCGAACGCCGCCAGAATCGCATCGGCGTCGAACCAGCCATAGACGTCGTTGAGCTTGTCGAAACCGTCGACCCGGCACACCAGAATCGACAACGGAGTTTGCTCGGCTTCGGCCTGCTCCATGGCCTTGCTCAACATGAACACGATGCGCCTCCGGTTCATCAGCCCGGTCAGTCCGTCGATCTGGGTTTTCTGGGTCAGCAGCTGCAGCATGTTTGCCTGCCGCCACAGCAATTCGACCAGATGGGCGAAGGCCTGGAACGGCGCCGCGCCGAGTTGCGAAAAGTAGTCGATGTCAGCCGAATAAAAGACCATCAGCCCGCGCGCGCCGCTGCGTTCCGAGCGCAGCGGAATGGCCAGCGCGCAATTGGCGCTGCAGTTGTCCAGCCGGCTGCGCCACGGTGCAAACAGCGAATGCGTATCGTCAGGGGTGGCGGCACTTTCCAGCGCGGCTTGCGAGAACGGTGCGGTAAATTCGAAGCAGGCATCGGGCAAGGTCCAGTCGTCGCAGTCTTCGACGTACTCTCCCTCGACCGCCAGCGGCGCCACGCGCGCGCCGTCCTGCTCCTTCATGCCGACCCAGATGAAGCGCAGATTGTCGGTCGCATCGATGATGGTGCGACAAAGCTGTTCGGTATTGTCCTTGAGATGATTCGATTGCGGCAGGCGCTCCAGCAGGCCGTAGAGCGTACGCAGCAGCTTGGTGCGCTCGCTGTCGATGCGCTGACGGTTGAATGCGGTGCGCGCGCTGGCCAGCAGCGTGGTGCTCTGACCCATCGAAAAAAGTCGGAACTTCATGCTGCGCCGGGCGAGCCGGTTGCGGCTGGATTCTGCATGGACGCGCGCTTCACTGGCCGATTTCGTCGAGCGCAGCCGGGTCGAGATGACGCACGTCGCCCCAGCTCACCACATGCAGCGCGCCGTCCGCCCAACCGAACCGGTTGACGCCGGTGTTCATGATGTCGAAGTCGCGCGGTTGTTGCAGGTCGACACCGCGTGCCGCACGATACAGGCAATCGAGCACGCCACCATGCGTGACGATGGCGATCTTCTGGCCGGGATGGCGACTTGCGATGGCGCTGACTGCGGCGACGGCGCGGGCAGAAAATTCACGCAACGTTTCCGCCGCCTGCACCCCCGCCGGATAGCGCGCATCGATCTCGCGTGCCTGCCATTGCGCCCACGCCTCGGGAAAGTGGTCGACGATCTCATCGTAGCGCAAGCCTTCGAACGCGCCGAAGCAGCGTTCACGCAGATTGGCGTCGGTGCTCACGGCCAAGCCGCGCGGCGTGGCGATCGCCTCGGCCGTATCGCGCGCGCGTTGCAGATCGCTGGCGAAAACTGCGTCGATGGCTTCGTCGCGCAACGCCAGCGCAAGTGCCGCGGCTTGCTGGCGGCCCTGCTCATTGAGTCCGATATCGAGAAACCCTTGCAAACGACGCTCGGCGTTCCAGGCGGTCTCGCCATGCCGGATCAACAGGATTTCGGTTAAACGCTGGGTCATGGGCGGCTCATTCCTGCAGCGCCGGATTGAGCGTGTAGATGCCGACCACGCGTGCTTCATCCAGCACATGCGCGGCCATTGCGGCCAGCACCTGCGGCCCGGTAAAGCTGCCCTCGACCGGCAGCCGTTCGACATCGAGCGCGTACAGCGTAAATACATAGCGATGGATTTCGGAGTCGTTCCATGGCGGGCACGGACCGTCGTAGCCGAAGTACTCGCCGGCCATCGCCGCATCGTCGGCAAACCAGCCGGTGTAATCGTTGAGGCCCTGGCGCGCGGCGCCAAACACCGCATCGCTGATCTGCGGCCCGAGCTTGCCATGCGAGGTGACGCCTTCGCTGAAGTGACCAGCCGGCATCGAATGGATGCCCGGCGGTATGTCGATCATGACCCAGTGATAGAAATTCACGCGCGGCAGGTCCGGTGGAACCATCCTGCCCTCCTGGTTGACGTCTTCGCCCACCGACGGCACATCCGGATCGACGCAGATCAGCACCAGCGAGCGCGTGCCGTCCGGAAGTTCGTTCCATGCCAGATGCGGGCTGCGGTTGGCCGACATCGTCACATGGGTGGTCGGGTCGACGGTACACAGGGCGAATTCACCGGGAATATAACCACCATCCCTGAACGAGTTGCTCCACAATTTCATTGCAGTCTCCTGGTTGGCATTGCCGCTTCGTTCATCGCAGTGTAGCCGACTGCACCGCGCTTGCGGCGCAGTCCGATCATGTCAGCGTGACGCGCGCAAACTTGCGCTTGCCGACTTGCAGCACAAAGGTGCCGGCTGCCACTTTCAAGGCCTTGTCGCTGATGGCCACGCCATCGATGCGCACCCCGTTCTGCTCGACCATGCGCAACGCTTCGGAACTGGACGCACACAGGTTGGCCTGCTTGAGCAACTGGCCGATGCCCAGCGGCGCACCCTCCAGGGTCACCGCGATGATCTCGTCCGGAATGCCGCCGCGCGCGCGATTGTCGAAATCGGTCACGGCATCCTGCGCCGCCTGCGGCGAATGGAAGCGCGCGACAATTTCCTGCGCCAGCGCGACCTTGATGTCACGCGGATTGCGGCCGCCTTCGACCTCGGATTTGAACGCGGCCAGTTCGGCCAGCGTGCGCGCCGACAACAGCTCGTAATAGCGCCACATCATCGGATCGGAAATGCTCATGATCTTGCCGAACATGGTGTTGGCCGGCTCCGTGATGCTGATGTAGTTGCCCTTTGACTTGGACATCTTTTCGACCCCGTCCAACCCCTCCAGCAGCGGCATTGTCAGGATGCATTGCGGCTCCTGGCCCCAATCCTTCTGCAGCTCGCGACCGACCAGCAGATTGAATTTCTGGTCGGTGCCGCCCAGCTCCAGATCCGATTGCAGTGCCACCGAATCGTAGCCCTGCATCAGCGGGTACAGCAGCTCATGCACGGAAATCGGCGTGCCGGCCTTGAAGCGCTTGGTGAAGTCCTCGCGTTCCATGATGCGCGCCACGGTGTATTTCGATGCCAGCTGGATCATGCCGCGCGCGCCCAGCGGATCGCACCACTCGGAGTTGTAGCGAATCTCGGTGCGTTCGGCATCGAGCACCAGGCTGGCCTGGGCGAAATACGTCTTGGCGTTTTCCTCGATCTGTTCGCGCGTCAGCGGCGGGCGGGTGATGTTGCGGCCGGACGGGTCGCCGATCATCGAGGTGAAGTCGCCGATCAGAAAGATGACGGTGTGGCCAAGATCCTGCAGCTGACGCATCTTGTTGAGCACCACTGTATGGCCAAGATGCAGGTCGGGCGCGGTCGGGTCGAGTCCCAGCTTGATGCGCAGCGGTTTGCCGGTCTGTTCGGCACGCGCCAGCTTCTGGGCGAATTCGGCTTCGATCAACAGCTCATCGACGCCCCGCTTGGTGATGGCGAGGGCTTCCTGCACCCGATCCGACAAAGGCAGTGCGGTTGGGGCGGGATGGCTGGAGGCAATTTTATTGAAATTCATCAAGTCGCGGCAGTTAAAAAGTGAGGGGTGGCAAACAGTTCGGTATAATCTGTTTTCTTTCAACCATTGCAGCGAAACACTTCACGAGCAAAAAGAAGAAAGAAGTGAGTCGACAGCAGCAAATTTTAACTTACTGCATGTTCAATTCAGACAAATTCCGCCAGATCCGTACCAGCAGCAAACTTCTTCTCGGTTCATCACGCAAAACCCGCATCATCTCCGCCTCGGCATTATTCTTGGCGATTTGTGCGTTTGGTGCGGCCGGCGTTGCCCCGATGGCGCCTGATGCGGCCGATTTGCCGGTCAAATCCATTGCAGTCGAGATGGCGCTGCCGGATCTCGCCAGCCAGATCGCGGCACTCGAAGAAAACACCCAGCATTACGTACACGAAGAGAACGTGCGTCCCGGCGACACGCTCGCTGCCGTCCTCCAGCGCCTTGGCGTGGACGACGATGCGGCAGAAGCGTTCATCAAATCCGACAAGGTCGCGCGCAGCGTGTTGCAACTCAAACCCGGCAAACGCATTCAGGCGCAAACCTCCGACGATGGCGAACTGCAGTGGCTGAGCAGCATGCAGATCGACGGCCGCGACGCTGACGGCGTCAGGAATGTCGTGATCAACCGGGTCGGCGACCAGTTCAAGGCCTCGGAAGTCCCGGCCAAGCTGGAACGCCGGGTTGAAATGCATGCCGGCGAAATCCGTTCGTCGTTGTTCGCCGCCACCGATGCCGCCCAGATTCCGGACAACGTGGCCAAGCAAATCGTCGAGATGTTCGCCACCGATATCGATTTTGCCTCCGACCTGCAGCGCGGCGACCGGTTTGATGTCGTCTATGAAACCTTCTGGCAAAACGGCGAATTCGTTCGCGCCGGCCGCATCCTTGCCGGCGAATTCCGCAATGGCGGCAACACCTTCAAATCGGTCTGGTTTGACGAGCCGTCGGCGAGTCAGGGTGGTGGGTACTACAGCTTCGATGGCAAATCGCTGAAAAAGGCGTTTCTCAAGTCCCCGCTGGAGTTCTCGCGGATTTCATCGGGCTTCTCGATGCGCGTGCACCCGATCTCGGGACAATGGAAACAGCACAAGGGTGTCGATTTTGCTGCCGCCGTCGGCACGCCGGTGCGCGCCTCCGCCGATGGCGTGGTCGAATTTTCCGGCAACCAGGGCGGCTACGGCAATGTCGTGGTGCTCAAGCACTGGTCCAACCTGTCGACGGCGTACGCCCACATGAGCCGGTTTGCGACCGGCATGCACAAGGGCGAGAAAGTCAGCCAGGGCGATGTCATCGGTTACGTCGGCACCACCGGCTGGTCGACCGGCCCGCATTTGCACTATGAATTCCGGGTCAACAATGCCCCGCGCGATCCGATGTCGGTTGACGTTCCCAATGCGCAGCCGCTGGCCGGCGCTGAACTGCAGCGCTTTCGCAATGTGGCCGGTGACATGAGCCACCGCTTCGCCTTGCTGAGCCTGGCCGACAAGGGACCGAAGCTGGCCATGAAGTAATTCCGCAATTGCGGCAGTTTGAAAAACCGTTCCCGGCTCAGGGCTTGTAATATCCTGATTTCCCGAACGGTTTTTTTATGTCCACGACCTCTTCCCCCGCCCGTCCGACCGCCCCTTATTTCATTGGCCTGATGTCCGGCACCAGTCTTGACGGCGTAGATGGCGTGCTGGTCGCATTCGATGACGGCGGCACGTCGTGTCGGGTCGAGACGCTGGCCGCGGCGCATACCGACTTTCCGCCCGAGTTACGCGAGCAACTGCTGGCGCTGCAGGTCAGTGGCGCCGACGAAATCCACCGCGAGGCGATGGCTGCGCAGGCGTTGACGCATTGCTACGCCGCCTGCGTCGCCGCGCTGCTCAGCACAAGTCAATGCCGGCCGGATCAGATTTCGGCCATCGGCGCGCATGGCCAAACCATTCGCCATCGGCCCGAATCCGGTTACACCCGCCAGATCAACGCCGGTGCGCTGCTGGCCGAGTTGACGGGCATCGACGTGGTGGTTGATTTCCGCAGCCGTGATCTCGCCGCCGGGGGCCAGGGAGCGCCACTGGTTCCGGCATTCCATCAGCGCATCTTTGCGACACGACACGCGCAACGCGTCATTGCCAACCTTGGCGGCATCGCCAACATCAGCGTGCTCCCTGCCCTCGACGGCAAGGCAGCGCCAATTACCGGCTTTGACACCGGGCCGGCGAATGTACTGCTCGATCTGTGGATTGGCCGCCATCGCGGCGTGTATTACGACGCGGCGGGCAGCTGGGCTGCAAGTGGCGCTGTCTGCCGGCCCTTGTTGGCGGCAATGCGCAGTGATGCGTTCTTTGCGGCGCCGCCACCGAAAAGTACCGGGCGCGATCTTTTCAACGCGCAGTGGCTGGACCAGTTGCTGGCGCCCTTCGCCGATGTGACGCCGGTCGATGTGCAGGCCACCTTGACCGAACTGACGGCGACCACGCTGGCCGATGCCATCCTGGCATGTGCGCCGGCTGCAGATGCCGTGTTTGTCTGCGGTGGCGGCGCGCGCAACACCTTTCTGCTGTCGCGCATCGCGGCCGCGCTGGCCGCGGGCGGCCGCGCGTTGCCGGTGCGCGCAACCACCGAACTCGGCATGCCCGCCGATCAGGTCGAGGCACTTGCGTTCGCCTGGCTGGCATTGCGCTTCACCCAGCGTCGCGCAGGCAATCTGGCAGCCGTGACCGGCGCTGCGGGGGAGCGCATTCTTGGCGCGCTCTATCCAGCCTGATCCTGCGGGCCGATCTGCCGTAAAAAAACGGTTGGCCCAATAAAAAAGCGCAGATTGCTCTGCGCTTTTCATGAAGCGGGACGACTCAGGCCGAAAAGGACGAGCCGCAACCGCATGTGGTGGTGGCATTCGGGTTCTTGATAACGAACTGCGCGCCTTCAAGGTCATCCTTGTAATCGATTTCTGCGCCGACCAGATACTGGTAGCTCATCGAATCAATCAACAGCTGGACGCCATTCTTGGTCATGGTCGTATCGTCTTCGTTGGCAATTTCATCGAACGTGAAGCCGTACTGGAAACCGGAACAACCGCCGCCCTGCACGAATACGCGCAGTTTCAAATCGGGATTGCCTTCTTCCTCGATCAGCTGGGCGACTTTCATCGCGGCGCTATCGCTAAACAGAATCGGTGCTGGCATTTCGGTAACTGCATTCATTTCAGGCTCCCACTCAACTGGCTAATGTTCCGCATTATAGACTCTGGCGCAAGATCACGTAGCGACCTGCTTGACGGCCGCCGCGAGAATCGGTTGCGCCAGTTTCAGCATTGGCTCGCCGACCAAATCGTGGGTCAGCTTGCCGGAGACGACAGCGCCGCCATGCATCTCCAGCGCCTTGTAATACACATCTCCAGTTATGCGGGCTTTCGGCTGAAGTTCAAGCAGCTCACCGGAATAAACCGGACCGCGAATTTCGCCGTTGACGACCAGATGCGCAACCCGCACCTCGCCTTCGATCTTTGCCTGCTCGGAGATGACCAGCATGCTGCTTTGGCTGGTGTCGGCAATAACATTGCCTTTGACGTGGCCGTCGATCCGCAGCCCGCCCTTGAAATGCACATCGCCGACGATTGACATGGACACACCGATCAGACTGTCGATGGTGCTTTTGGACTTGCGACCAAACATGGAGGGCTCCTTTACAGGTTTGCGGACAATTGCGTGCGCATTTGGCCCTTTTCGAGGACCCGCGCCTGCACCGATTTAACCGACATGCCGTCGGGAAGCGTCAGCACACCCTCAAGACGTTGATAGTGGCGGAAGCTGAGTTTGAATTTCTCCGTATCGCCCGCTACAGCGTTGGCGGCTGGAAATAGTAACACTGTACTCCTGCCAGATTGCAACGCGGTTACCGAAAGTTGAAAGTTTCCAGAAAAATCATTTTTCCCGCGCGCCCCCTGCATCAGCAACATCCGATAGCGCAACTGGTTTGGCGCGACCATGTCCACCTTCAACCGACGAATCGCAATTTCCTGGCTGCCCGTATCGGTGGGCAACAGACTTTCGAAAAAAGCCAGGTCCTCCTTGAGCTTGGTATTTTCGGCTTCGAGTTGCTGCACCTGACTCGCCATTTGTTTCTTGGCGCTGCGCTCGATGATCAACTGGTTTTCGGCAGAATTGACGGTGGTCGAATACTGGTCGCGCTGCGCCGAAAGCTGGTCGATTTTTTCCTTGTAGGCCACCATATCGACGCTGGCCGCAGGCCGCCCCCCGGCAAACGCGCGCCCCTTATCGTAGATCCAGAGTGCGGCAACCCCGCCCACCGCAATCGCGCAGGCGATGAAAAACAGTCGCACCGGCCACGGGAAATGGCTTTCGATCGTCATGCGCGGCGACGAAATTGACATCCGCCGCAGCCACAACCGGAGCTTCACCGCAACACCGCCTGAATCAATCCGGCAACCATCAAGGCATGACCGGCACGTGCATCAAGCCAGTGCCTTCATCGAAACCGAACATGATGTTCATGCATTGCACGCCTTGGCCCGCAGCACCCTTGACGAGGTTATCCTCGACCACGAGAATCACCAGCAAATCGCCGCCGCCGGGACGATGGATCGCGATGCGCGCCATATTCGAGGCGCGTACCGAGCGGGTTTCCGGATGACTGCCGGCAGGCATCACGTCGACAAACCGTTCGTTGGCGAAGTGTTCCTCATACAGTTTCTGAAAATCCGTATCGCGTGCATGCGGCAGGATCTGCGCGTACAGGGTCGAATGAATACCGCGGATCATCGGCACCAGATGCGGCACAAATGTCAAACCGACGGTGCGCCCGGAAATGGCTTCCAGCCCCTGTACCGTTTCGGGAAGATGACGATGACCCTTGACGCCATAGGCCTTGAAATTATCACTTGCTTCAGCCATCAGGCTGCCGATTTCTGCCTTGCGGCCGGCGCCGGACACCCCCGACTTGCAATCGGCAATCAGACTGCCTTCATTGACCAGCGGCGTTGCGGTGGCCAGTAACGGACCGAAACCCAACTGCATCGAGGTCGGATAGCAACCCGGCAATCCGATCAGGCGCGCTCCGGCAATGGCTTCGCGATTGACTTCCGGCAATCCGTAGACGGCTTCTGCCAGCAACTCCGGACAGGAATGCGGCATGCCGTACCACTTTTCGAATGTCGCCGTGTCTTTCAGGCGAAAATCTGCGGCCAGATCGATGACCTTGACGCCCGCATCCAGAAGCGCCGGCGCCTGATGCATCGCGACACCATGCGGCGTCGCAAAAAACACCACATCGCATTCGTCGAGCCGGGCTTTTTCAGGCGCGGAGAAGGCGAGTGACACGGTTCCACGCAGCGATGGGAACATGTCCGCCACCGGCATGCCGTCTTCCTTGCGTGATGTGATTGCCACCAGTTCGACACCTGGATGCGGAGCCAGCAAACGCAGCAGCTCTACGCCCGTATATCCTGTGCCGCCAACGATACCTGCCTTGATCATATTTACCCCCGCAAGAACAAGCGTCATATATTAACAGCCGCACGAATGAATGGCCGGACGAAAAAAAACCACCGAAATAATTCGGTGGTTTTTGGCGGGACTGAAAGCGGATTAACGCTTCGAGAACTGCTTTGCGCGACGTGCTTTGCGCAGACCAACTTTTTTACGCTCGACTTCACGGGCATCGCGGGTAACGAAACCGGCCTTGGCCAGTTCCGGTTTCAGCGTTGCATCGTAGTCGATCAGCGCACGGGTGATACCGTGGCGAACTGCACCAGCCTGGCCGGATTCGCCGCCGCCGTTGACGTTGACCATGATGTCGAAGGTACCGACATTGTTGGTCAGCTCAAGTGGCTGGCGAATGACCATCAGGCCGGTTTCGCGTGAAAAATATTCATTGGCTGGCTTGCCATTGACGATGATTTGACCCGAACCGGTTTTGATGAAGACGCGAGCAACTGCACTCTTGCGACGGCCGGTTCCGTAATTGTAAATACCGATCATGTCGATTCCTTAGAGTTCGAGTACTTTAGGTTGCTGCGCGGAGTGTGGATGCGTATTTTCTGCATACACCTTGAGCTTCGTGATCATCGCGTAGCCGAGCGGACCTTTAGGCAACATGCCCTTGACGGCCTTTTCGAGCGCGCGACCAGGAAAACGCTGCTGCATCTTCAGGAAGTTGGTTTCATAGATACCGCCCGGATAACCGGAATGGCGGTAGTACGTGCGGTCAGTCGCCTTGTTACCGGTGACGCGCAGTTTGCCTGCATTGATGACGATGATGAAATCACCCGTATCTACGTGCGGGGTGAATTCAGGTTTGTGTTTGCCGCGCAATCGGAGTGCCACTTCGCTGGCAACACGTCCGAGGACTTTGTCCGTCGCGTCAATCACGAACCATTCGCGCTTTACCTCGTGGGCTTTAGCGGAAAAAGTTTTCATGATGACTTCCTAACTAGATTGATTCGCTCAAATTTTGGTGGTTCCACGCGCTGGTTTGCGCAGACTCGTCCTTGTTATCTCTTCCTGAGCAAAAGGAAAGACCCGAGAGTGTATCCCGGCAAACCGGGCCGGGTCAATTGAAAACTCGCCCTGCCGCAAGTAACGCCTGCCTGCATGGCGCAAACTATGGTTAAAATTCATGCCGCAACCTCGGATCGCCCCACCAACAGGGGTTGCGCAACCAACTGGAGCAAATCGACAATGGAATGTACCGTACGCTGGACCGGCCTGTCCGGAATGAGCTTTTTGGCAGAAACCGGCTCTGGCCATCTTGTCACGATGGATGGTGCACCGGATGGCGGGGGCCGCAACCTGGCGCCGCGCCCGATGGAAATCGTTCTGGCCGGCACCGGCGGCTGCACCGCGTACGACGTGGTTCTGATCCTGCGAAAAAGTGGTCAGGATATCCGCGGCTGCGAAGTCACGCTTAAGGCTGAACGCGCCGAAAAAGACCCGAAGGTATTCACCAAGCTGCACTTTCACTTCATCGTGACTGGCGCGAACCTGAAACCGAATCTGGTCGAACGCGCCATCAAGCTGTCACATGAAAAGTACTGCTCTGCGTCGATCATGCTGGAAAAGACGGCAGAGATGTCCCACACGTTCGAGATCATTGAACAGGCCTGAGCCGCAAAGCTACACGTAATAAGCCGTGCCCGTCATCACTTTGCCCATCAGGTGCATCGCCATGCGCACCGGCGCGGGCACCTCGACGGCCCCCAGCGACTGCGCCGCAGCCCCGTGCTGCGCCTCGTCGTCACGCATCTGCCGCACGATGGTGCGCGACTTCTGGTCCGGCTCGGGCAGGCTGTCCAAATGATGTTCCAGATGGGCCTCGACCTGGCGTTCGGTTTCCACGACGAAGCCCAGGCTCCGGGCATCGCCGGCCTGCGCCGCCATCACGCCCAGCGCATACGCGCCGGCAAACCAGAGGGGATTGAGCAGGCTGGTATGGGAACCCAATTGCGCAATCCGCTCGGCGGTCCAGGCAAGATGATCCTCTTCTTCCTGCGCGGCCTGCCGGAACTGCACGGACAGTGCGTCACTGCGGGCAAACCGCATTTGCGCCTGATACAAACCCTGCGCGCAAATCTCGCCTACGTGATTTACGCGCATCAAACCGGCACTGTGCCGTCGTTGCGATTCCGACAATTCCGAATCGGCAACCGCTTGTGCAGGGCTTGGCCTCGAAGCGGTCGCGACGCCCGCAATTGCACGTAAAGCGCCGTCAAAAGCATCGATCCAGCCATCAACTCGATTAGTCATTATTTAGCCTTCTTGCAAGTTTAAAAGTCCCCTGTTGCGACAATGCCACAGATAAAACGCCATATTCCCGAACGTGCCAAATTTACTTTGCCCTCAAGACCGAACTTTGTTGAAATGCATGTCAGCTTCTTTTTACGTAGAAGTGACACGTAGCGCTTAAACGCGACGTTTTGCAGCTGTAATCAAAACAATAATTCTTAGTACGACAAACTCTTGGAGATTATTAATGAAAAAATCGCTTCTCGCACTCGCCGTCCTTAGTGCAATCGCTGGCTCGGCTTCGGCACAGAGCTCCGTGACAATGTACGGTATCGTTGACGTCGGCGTTGTTCGCGAAACTGGCAATCCTGCCGGTTCGGTCACGAAACTGACCAGTGGCGTCACCGCCGGCTCCCGTCTGGGATTCCGCGGCGTTGAAGATCTGGGTGGCGGTCTGGCTGCGTTGTTCACCCTCGAAACTGGTATCAACGTCGACACCGGCGGTAGTGCACAACAAGCATCGACTGCCAATCCAAACGGCAACGTGTTTGCCCGTCAAACGTTTGTCGGCCTCAAAGGCAACGGCGGTACGCTGACAGCCGGCCGTCAATACAATCCTTATTTCCGTACCGTGTTCGCAGCCGATCCTTTCGGTACTGGCGGCGAAGGTAACACAGGTAACATTCTGGCATTTACCGGCTCGAACGGTCGCAGCGCCAACAGCCTGCAATACATCTCGCCAACCTTCGCTGGTTTCAGCGGTGAAGCAATGTACGCCTTTGGCGAAACCGCTGGCAACACCCAAACCGGTCGCGTCATGATCGGTGCTGTACAGTACCTGAATGGTCCACTGCTGGTGCGCGTTGCTGCTCACCACCAGAATCAACCTGCCGATGCCAATGTCAACAAGGCCCCAGCGAAAAACAACATCATCATCGCATCGTATGACTTCGGCGTTGTCAAACTGTCTGGTCTTTATGCAACCTTCAAGAGCGGCGCTGCGCTGGTTCCTGGTAACGTCGCAGTTGGTTTCAATGCATCGCGTCTGATGCCGTTCAATCCTACGTTCGTGCCATCGGCTACGACCGACACCAAGGATTGGCTGATTGGCGCCACGGTCCCGGTTGGATCAGGCAACATTCAGTTCTCGTACATCAAGCGCGACGATCGCACTGTGTCGAACCAAGATGCAACCCAGACCGCAATTGGTTACGAGTACAACCTGTCCAAGCGTACCGCTCTGTACACGCAGTTCTCACGCATCAAGAACAATAACGGTGGTTCCTACACAGTCGGCAATGCCGGCGACATCACTGCCGGTTCGGGTGACAAAGGCTACACCGTCGGCGTTCGTCACACATTCTGATGTTCCGGTCGCCGCCCGTGCGGTGATCAGATCCACATAATGCAAAAAAGGCACCTTAGGGTGCCTTTTTTTATGGCCGGGACAGTTACAGCGACGCGCGCTTTTGGCGAAATACGGCCTGGTCGGCATAAAACCCGGCATCCTGTCCTGCCTGCCAGCCAGGAATGCCCAGCACCGGCAATGGCGTGAAATCACGGGTGCGCAGGCGGGCATCAAGTTGTCGTGCGATCGCGCCATCGAGATGGGCGGCTTGCGCGTCGTCGTCCATGCCGAAATAGGCATCATCGACCGCCACCAACCAGGCGTGCGCGGTGATCGCCTTGTAGGGTGCAACCAGCTTTTCCATCAGTGCGTGGCCGAAAAGGCCGACCTGCCAGCAGGTTGCGAATCCATCGCGCCGGTCCACCATGACGGCGGTCCAGTCATGCGCGCGCAGAAGTGCAAACAGTTCGGTGTCGCGGGCGACCACGATGGCCGCATTTTCGTCGAAAATCGTCAAGGCATCGCGCAGCGGCGAACGGTGCGCGGCGTCAGGCAGCCCGCTGCCAATATCGATCGCCTGCAGCGCATTGAGGCGTGCTTTGATGCGCGGAAAACGCAACCAGACCAAAGCGTTAAAAAAATCGTGCAGATTGGCGCGGGTGGGGACCTGCCCGGTCGCGCTGATAAAGGCTTCGTAGCCAATTTGTTCCGGCAGCGCATCCTGCCCGACAAAAGTGATCGGCATGCCAAGGTGATTTTTCAGACCTGCTTGCAGCGCGCGTGCATTCATCACGGAGCGCCAATCGCATCCCGCGTCACACAAGTTCTCACCGGCCGGACGCAACGGCGCCAGCCAAGGTTGCGTCCAGTCGATCTGCGCCCGGAAATCGGCGCCGCAGGTCACGCCATTTTCCACGGGATCGATTCGCCGGCATTCAGCGGCACCAGGGTCTCGCCGTCTGCGGGCAGCTCGGCGGGCATGGTCCACGCCTGACGACGCAATGTCAGCGTGCCGGAATTGCGCGGTAGCTGATAAAAATCCGGGCCATTGAAACTGGCGAATTGCTCCAGCTGCCCTAATGCATCGACGGCATCAAATGCCTGCGCATACAGCTCCATTGCGTGCCGGGCGGTATAGCATCCGGCGCAGCCGCACGCCTGTTCTTTCGCACCGCGCAGATGCGGAGCCGAATCGGTGCCCAGAAAGAATCGGTCACTGCCGGATGTGGCGGCCTGAACCAGCGCCTGCCGATGCGACTCGCGCTTGAGCACGGGCAGGCAGTAGTAATGGGGCCGCACGCCCCCCTTGAAAATTTCGTTGCGGTTGTACAACAAATGATGCGCGGTGATGGTCGCAGCGATTGGCCCGCCGGACTGGCTGACATACGCCGCAGCGTCGCTGGTGGTGATGTGCTCGAAGACAATTTTCAGCTCGGGCATTGCCCGCCGCAATGGCATCAGCACCCGCTCGATGAACACCGCCTCGCGGTCGAACAGATCGATTGCCGGATCAGTGACTTCGCCGTGCAGCAACAGCGGCATGCCAAGCTCCTGCATCACTTCGAGGGTCCTGGTGCAATGGGCCAGATCGCTGACCCCGGCGGCCGAATTGGTGGTCGCGCCGGCCGGATACAGCTTGATGCCGTGCACGAAGCCGCTGTCGCGCGCGCGTCGGATTTCATCGGGCGCGGTGTTGTCGGTCAGGTAAAGCGTCATGAGCGGCTCGAACTGCAGGCCGTCGGGCACGGCCGCCAGAATGCGCTGGCGATAGGCCGCCGCCTGGCTGGTCAGGGTTACAGGCGGCTTCAGGTTGGGCATGACGATGGCGCGCGCAAACTGGCGCGCGCTGTCGGGCAGAACCGCAGCCAGCATCGCACCGTCGCGCAGGTGCAGATGCCAGTCGTCCGGTCGGGTGATCGTGATGCTGTCAGGGCGGGAATTTGGCATGGGATGTCTTCAAAAAGGCGTCCCGCATTTTACCTGTTGCGCCACCGCTGCCGGGCGTCCCGATCGAAGGCGACGTTAGATATCCTTCAGAACCAGGGACTTCGCGACATCGAACTGTTGTTGCGTCATCATGCCGCGATCCCGCACGCTCTTGAGGACATCGAGCGTTTCATACGCCTCGCGCACTTCCTTGCTGTCGCGCTTGCGAAAACCCTTTTCGACCACGCCGTAACGGGGGTTCTCGGCGCCTGGCTCGGCGACACCCATATTGACATTGAGGAGCCCCGGATATTCATAGGCGGCACCGCGGTTGTGATCAATCACTGCACCGATGACGCCACCGAAAATGATATTGCCGTACATTGCAAGCTTGGTATCCGACACAACCGATGCGCTGCCTGCTGCGTACATGTTTTTCCGGCACGTGACCAACAGGTTGTCATTGGACCGGAGAATGTTGACGGTGCCTGGCGATGTGACGGTCCAACGCCCCTTGCTATTGGACATCACGCACCGCGCGCCAGACATATCCACCGCATCCTGGGTCTGGGTTTTGACTGAAACGATCTGATCCGTAGAGCCGATAATGGAGGCACATCCGGAACACAGCTGTAACGCTACTACGAGGCTTGCTGTTTTGATTTTCATTATAGGAAGTCTTAATTTAGTAGGGTCTGGCCGATCAGACAACCTTTCTTTTTAGAACTATATCAGTGAATGATCTTCGCGAGGAAATCCCGTGCACGATCCGAGCGTGGTGTACCAAAAAACTCATCTTTTGTGCAGTCTTCCACGATCAATCCCTGATCCATGAAAATGACCCGGTTGGCAACCTTCTTGGCAAAGCCCATCTCGTGCGTGACCACCATCATGGTCATGCCTTCGTTGGCCAGACCGACCATCACATCGAGCACTTCATTGATCATCTCCGGATCGAGCGCGGAGGTCGGCTCGTCGAACAGCATGGCAATCGGGTCCATCGACAGCGCGCGCGCGATCGCCACGCGTTGCTGCTGGCCGCCGGACAACTGGCCGGGGAACTTGTCCTGCTGCGCGATCAGGCCGACGCGATCCAGATATTTCAGGCCCTTGGCGTTGGCTTCGTCGACGCTGCGCCCGAGCACCTTGATCTGGCCGATGGTCAGGTTCTCGCGGATCGACAGATGCGGAAACAGTTCGAAATTCTGAAACACCATGCCGATGCGGGCACGCAGTTTTGACAAGTTGGTCTTGGGATCGCCGACGGAAATGCCATCGACCATGATCTTGCCGCTCTGGAACGGCTCAAGGCCGTTGACCGTTTTGATCAGCGTCGATTTGCCTGAACCGGATGGACCGCACACCACCACCACATCGCCCTTGGCGACCTTGGTGCTGCAATTGGTGAGTACCTGAAAGGTGCCGTAATGCTTGCTGACGTCGATTAGTTCAATCATCTGAATCTCCTGAATCCTTGGATTTTTATAAAGTATGCATCAGCGAATGATGGCGACCCGGTGCTGCAGTTTCCTGACCAGCAGCGACAAGCCGAAACACATCACGAAATACACTACTGCCACGAACGAATACATTTCAATCAGGCGCCCGTCGCGCTGGGCGACCTTGGATGCAGCGCCAACGAAATCGGTGATCGACAGCACGTAGACCAGCGAGACATCCTGAAACAGCACGATGGTTTGGGTCAGCAGCACCGGGATCATGTTGCGGAAGGCTTGCGGCAACACGACGGTGCCCATGGTTTGCCAGTAATTCATGCCCAGCGCGTAACCGGCGTTGACCTGCCCGCGTGGAATGGACTGGATGCCGGCACGCATGATTTCGCAGTAGTAGGCCGCTTCGAACAGAATGAACGTGATCAGCGACGAGGAGAATGCCCCGACCTTGATTGGCTCGGATGCGCCGATGATCCAGGCGCCGATATATGGCACCAGAAAATAGAACCAGAAAATCACCAGCACCAGAGGCATCGACCGGATCAGGTTGACGTAACTGGTCGCGGTCAGCGACAACACCTTGAACTTCGACAAGCGCAGCATCGCCAGCAGCGTGCCGAGCACGATGCCGCCGGCCATGGCAAATGCGGTCAGTTCCAGCGTGAAGGTCATGCCGGTCTGGAACAGATAGACCCATGAGCGGTCGATCACGTCCCAATCAAAATTGCTACCCATGATCAGTGCCCTCCCGACGCAGAGGTGATGAAGCCAGGAACGGCAACTTTCTTTTCCAGCAGTCGCATCAGGTTGACAATGATGACATTGACGGCGATGTAGATCAGCGTGGCGGCCGTAAAGGCCTCAAAGACCTGGAACGAAAATTCCTGCATCGAGCGCGCCCGTGCGGTCAGTTCCATCAGGCCGATGGTCAAGGCCACCGAGCTGTTCTTGATGATGTTCAGGAATTCACTGGTCAATGGCGGCAACACAATCCGGAAGGCCATTGGCAACAGGATGTAGCGATAGGTCTGCGGCAGTGTCAGGCCCAGTGCGGTACCGGCCAGCTTCTGGCCGCGCGGCAAGGCCTGGATCCCGGCCGAGACTTGTACTGCGACGCGCGACGAGGTGAAAAATCCGAGGCAGATCACCGCTGTTATGAATGGTGCGTTCGGCAATGCCTTGAGCCAGGCGCCAAGCGAGGCTGGCACCAGTTCGGGCATCACGAAGTACCAGAGGAACATTTGCACCAGCAGCGGGATGTTGCGAAACAGCTCGACATAACCGTTGGCCAGACGCACGGCCCAGCGATTCGGCATGGTGCGGATGGTGCCGATGACCGCACCAATGACCAGCGCCATGACCCACGCCGTCAAGGCGGTCGCCATGGTCCACATCAACCCCGACAACAGGGTATCCATGTAGGTGCCCAGCCCCTCGGGGGACGGCTCCCAGAATATGCGCCAGTTCCAGTTGTAATTCATTGCGGCCTCTTCTTTGTCTCGTGATGATGGTGCTGGCGTCGATCGCTGCCATACACTTGGTCAGAAATACAAAACGGGAGGCAGAACGCCCCCCGTTTTTCTTGCCCGAGCGGCAAGCGCTTATTTCTTTTTCGACGACGCTTTTTGCGCTTCCGGCACTGTCGCATACGCGGCAGGGTCACCCGAATCCGTTGGCTTGGCGATCACGGCCTTGAGCTGGTCGCTCATTGGGATATTCAGGTTGATGCCTTTTGGCGGGATCGGCGATTGAAACCATTTTGCATAGATGCGGTTGATTTCACCCGACTTGAACAGGTTCGTGACTGCGGTGTCGACCGCTTTCTTGAACGCTGGATCTTCGCGGCGCATCATGATGCCGTACGGCTCGATCGACAATGCTTCGGTCGTGATGCTATAGTCGGCCGGCGATTTCGAACTTGCCGCCAGCGATGCCAGCAGGATGTCATCCATGCCGAAGGCAACGGCACGACCGGTCTCGACGATCAGGAACGCTTCGGCGTGATCCTTGGCCGTCATCACGTTCATGCCCAGATTCTGCTCGGCATTGAGTGTGACCAGCTGCTTCAGGTTCGAGGTGCCCGAGGTCGATACAATCGTTTTGCCCTTCATGTCCGCCAGCGTCTTGATGTTGGAGGATTTCTTGGACAGCAGACGATTGGCGGTGACGAATGTCGTTGGCGCAAACGCGACCTGCTTTTGACGCTCCAGATTGTTGGTCGTGGAACCGCACTCGAGATCAACGGTGCCATTGGCCATCAGGGGAATACGGGTAGCGGAGGTGACCGGATTTAGCTTGACGTTCAGTGCCGTCATGCCCAGTTCCTTTTGAATCGAGGTGACGATCTTGAGACAGATGTCGATCGAATAGCCTTGATACGATTGCTTGTCATCGAGGTAGGAAAACGGGATGGATGAATCGCGTACGCCAAGCGTAATCTGACCGCTGTCCTTGATCTTTTTCAAGGTGCCGGTTTCCTGCGCTTGTGCTGCGGATGCGATCAGGCCTGATCCGATCAGGACGGCAACCATGGAAGCTAATTTCATAACATCTCCTGAGGGGGTAAATTTACTGTCTAAGTGTACCAAAACATCAAGGGGAAATAATTGGATTTCCCATTTAACACCATGCGTTCCGCAGCTTAGCCAATTCGCCGCGTGCCACGCAGTCTCGGATACTACGTAGCCGGATCGCCATCAGTCGGCAACCTTGTCTGTCGGGAACCGCAACATGTCACGCAGCAGGTAGCTCATTGACATGTTCATGTTGATGCTCTTGGGCGGAATCGGGCTGCGAAACCACTTGTCGTACAGCTTTTCCAGTTCGCCATCGTTAATCAGGCGGCCCATTTCGCGGTCGACCAGCGCCTTGAAGGCCGGATCGTCATTGCGCATCATCATTGCGTACGGCTCGGCCGACAGCCGGTCGCCCAGCACCGAGAACGCGCCGGGGTCCTTGGCATTGGCACGCAAGCCATATAACAGCACATCATCCATCGGAAAGGCCTTGGCTTCGCCGCGCTCCACCATGGCGAATGAATCGCTGTGGTCCTTGCCTTCTTTTAAATTCAGATTCAACGCCCGCACCTTGTCGCGATCACCCAGCAGCTTGACGGTGGTGGTGCCCTTGGTGGTGACCACGACCTGATCCTTCAGGTCGGACCAGTTCTTGATGCCGGAATCGGTGCGCACCAACATGCGCGCGGCCGCGACGAAATGCGGGATGGTAAACGCGACCTGCTTGCGCCGCTCGGCGTTGTTGGTGGTCGAGCCGCATTCGAGATCGGCCTTGCCGTCGACAATGGCGGGGATACGGGTGGTTGGTGTAACGGCGAGATAGACAACATTCAGCTGCTGCAGCTTCAATTCGCGCCGGATGCCGTCGACGATCCGGTTGCACAGATCGATGGAATAGCCGATCGGCCGCTTGTTTTCATCCAGATAGGAAAACGGCACCGAGGCTTCCCGGTGCGCGATGGTGATGCTGTGGGTGTCGCGAATGCGCGCCAGCGTATCGACTGCGAGCGCCTGCGCCGCCAATCCGCACAGCAGTACTGCAACAGTTCCGCGCGCCAGGGCGCGTGTCAGTGTATTCATGGTTGTCTTCTCCAATACCTACAGTTGAATCATGCAAGATCCGGGCCGCACATAACTCACTGCGCCGGTACATTGTCGGCGATTTTTATTGACATCTGGCAATAGACGTCAAATTTATTGCACTACGGTATTTTTGCAACACCCATCACGGATACAGCCCGCGCATCTCGCGCGCTTCCAGCACCCGCGTGCAACCGATGATGAAGGCTGCGGTGCGCAGCGAAACCTGCTTGTCGACGCTGATTTGCCAGACGGCGGCAAAGGCCTCGCGCATGATGCGGGTCAGGCGCGAATTGATTTCATCCTCGGTCCAGAAAAAACTGGAGAAATCCTGCACCCACTCAAAATAGCTGACCGTCACGCCGCCGGCATTGGCGATCACGTCAGGCACCACCAGGACGCCGCGCTCACTGAGGATATCGTCGGCCTCGGTGGTAGTCGGTCCGTTGGCGCCCTCAAGAATGATGCTGGCGCGGATTTGGCCCGCGTTGGCCGCGGTGATTTGCTGTTCCAGCGCAGCCGGCACCAAAATGTCGCAGTCGATGGCCCAGAATCGGGCGCGATCTGACACTTCATCCGCACCGGGGAAGCCGGCAACGCTGCCGTGTTCAGTGACATGCGCCTGCAAGGCCACCACGTCGAGACCGCTGTCGCACACGACTGTCGTCACATGATCCTGTACCGCGACGATGCGTGCGCCCGCCTCGGCAAACAGCCTTGCCGTGATGCCGCCGACATTGCCGAAACCCTGCACGGCAATGCGCGCACCCGGAATCGACAGGCCGCGCTTGTGCGCCGCCTCACAGCCGACCACAAACACGCCGCGACCGGTGGCATCGTGCCGTCCGAGGCTGCCGCCGAGCGAAATCGGCTTGCCGGTTACCACTCCGGAGGCGGTGCTGCCCTGATTCATCGAATAGGTATCCATCATCCACGCCATGGTCTGTTCGTTGGTGTTGACGTCCGGCGCAGGAATGTCCTTGTTTGGCCCGATGATGATGTTGATTTCGCTGGTGTAGCGCCGCGTCATGCGTTGCAGTTCGCCCTGTGACAGCGTGCGCGGATCGACCCGGATACCACCTTTGGCGCCGCCGTACGGCACGTTGACTGCCGCGTTCTTGACCGTCATCCAGGCTGACAGCGCCATGACTTCCGAGAGCGTCACGTCCTGGTGAAAACGCACCCCACCCTTGCCCGGACCGCGCGAGGTATTGTGCTGGACCCGATAACCTTCGAAATGGGCAATGCTGCCATCGTCACGCTCGATCGGTACGTCGACCACCAGAATGCGCTTGGGCCGCTTGAGGGTTTCGACCCAGCGCGCCAGCTTGCCGAGATGCGGCGTGACACGGTCGACCTGTTCGAGATACACGGCCCAGGGGCCGACCTCGCGCTGGGTGAGATACGAGGGAATCTGGTGCGGGCTATTCATGGATTGGCAAGCAGGGGCAGACCTGCAGAAACGAAGAAGTTCTGCATCCTAGATTAACCGCCCGCCGGCAAGCCAATGCTTTGTCGGCATGTATGTATGCACAGAATGCATAGTTATACGAGGAACCGGACGCGCCTCAGCGCACAGGAATTCTGGCAGCGCGTTTTTTGCGCAAGGGTTGCTGGCGCAGCGCGTCGCGCTTGAGCAGGTAGTCCCACAGCCGCCCCACCAGTGGCTTGCCGGGCCGCTGCGCGGTCGGTTGCTCGCGATAGAGCCGGATTTCCATGGTGACCTGCCAGTCCGGCTGGTTGCCGTCGGCGCGGGCCAGTTGCTTTTGCTTCACCTCGCGACCCACCGACGATTCAGGTAAAAACACGATGCCGCGCCCTTCCAGCGCCATCATTTTCAAGCCTTCCGCCATGTCGGTTTCGTAGCACTTTTGCAAATGCAGCGATGCCTGGGCGTCGGCCAGAATGAGTTCCACCATGCGTCCGAGATAGGCATTGGCGGTGTAGGACAAAAACGGCAGCGGTGCATGCGCCGTACCCGGCAAGACGAAATCCGGCACGCCGGCGCGATCGCAACGGGCATACGGGCGCAGCACTTCCGTGCCCATCACCAGCATGTCGTAGCGGGCCGGATCGAGCTGCACCGGCTGGCGCGGATGGTGATAACACAGCAGCAGATCGCAACCGCCTTCGACCAGGGTCATGACGGCATCGTGCACGTTCAGTGCCAGCAAACGGGTGTTGATCTTGCCGAAATCGGCCTCGAGCAGCGACATCCATTTCGGCATGTAGGTCAGCGACAGCGTGTGCGGCACGGCGAAGTCGACCGTGGTTTGCGCCGCCGGCCGATTGCCGCGCAGAAGTGCGCGCGCATTGTTGATCTGGCCGATCATTTCCATCGCCTGCTCGTAAAAAATCTCGCCGGCCGGAGTCAGCCGGGTCGGATACGAAGTGCGGTCGATCAGGTCGGTGCCGAGCCATGCCTCGAGCGACTGGATGCGGCGCGAAAAGGCCGGCTGGGTCACGTGCCGCAGCTCGGCCGAGCGACTGAAGCTGCGGGTTTCGGCCAGCGACAGGAAATCTTCCAGCCACTTGGTATCCATCAGCCGTGCGCCACGATCGGGCTGGCGTCGGCGGCCGGTTCGCCAGCATCGATGCGGGCCTGCTGGCGTTGCCACATTTGGGCATAGGCGCCATCGGCGGCCAGCAGATTCAGGTGCGTGCCGCGCTCGACAATGCGGCCATGATCGAGCACCAGAATCTGCGCCGCATCGGCAATCGTCGACAGCCGATGGGCAATCACCAGCGTCGTGCGATTTCTGGCGATCTCCTTGAGTTGCGACTGGATCGCCTGTTCGGCTTTCGAATCGAGTGCCGAGGTGGCTTCGTCGAAGATCAGCAGTGCCGGATTCTTCAGCACCGCCCGCGCGATGGCGACACGCTGCTTCTCGCCGCCGGACAGTTTCAGGCCGCGCTCGCCGACCATGGTGGCATAGCCATCCGGCAGTGTCTCGATGAAGTCGTGGATGTAGGCGGTGCGTGCGGCAGCGATCACGTCGTCCTTGCTGGCGCCGGTGTTTCCGTAGGCGATGTTGTATTCGATGGTGTCATTGAACAGCACGGTGTCTTGCGGCACGATGCCGATGGCCTGGCGCAGCGAGGCTTGCGAAACTTCACGCACGTCCTGGCCGTCGATCAGAATGGCGCCGTCATTGACATCGTAGAAGCGGAACAACAGCCGCGACAAGGTCGATTTGCCGGAACCGCTGTGGCCGACCACGGCGGTGGTGGTGCCGGGGGCAATCGTGAAATCGACATCGAACAGAATTTGCCGGTTGCTTTCGTAGCTGAAATTCACCTTGTCGAAGCGGATCTCGGCGCCAGTGGTCTGCAAGGGCCTGGCGTCGGGCACATCGGCGACTTCACGATGCTGGTCGAGCAGCAGGAACAGCCGCTCCATGTCGGCCAGGCTCTGCTTGATTTCACGATAAATCACGCCCAGGAAATTGAGCGGAATGTACAGCTGGATCATGAAGGCATTGACCAGCACCAGATCGCCGAGCGTCATTTTCCCGTCGATCACGCCCTGGGTCGCACGCCACAGGATCAGCGTGACGGCGATGGCAATGATCATCGATTGGCCGGTGTTGAGCATCGACAGCGACGACTGCGACTTGACGGCGGCGTCCTCGTAGCGGCGCAGGCCATCGTCGTAGCGGTGCGCTTCGTAATCCTCATTGCCGAAATACTTAACGGTCTCGTAATTGATCAGCGAGTCGATCGCCTTGGTGCTGGCTTTGGAATCGAGCTCGTTCATGGTGCGGCGGAAGTGCGTGCGCCACTCGGTCACGGTGATCGTGAACGTAATGTAGGTGAGCAGTGCGCAGACCGTGATGACCGAGAACCAGACGTCGTAATGCAGCGCCAGATAACCGATCACCAGCGTGATTTCGACCAGTGTCGGCAGAATGCTGAACAGGGTGTACGACACCAGCGACGAGATGCCGCGGGTGCCCCGTTCGATATCGCGCGTCATGCCGCCGGTCTGGCGGTTCAGATGAAAGCGCAGCGACAACGAGTGCAAATGGCGGAACACCTTCAAGGCGATGGTGCGCACCGCGCGTTGGGTAACCCGCGCGAAAACGAATTCACGCAGCTCGGTAAACAGCGTGGTCGACAGGCGCAAGGCACCATACGCAGCCAGCAGTCCCAGCGGTAGCACCAGCATCGCCTGCGGATGGGCCGGCGTGATCGTCATCCGGTCAACCAGCGCCTTCAGGATCAGCGGCACACCCACGTTGGTCAGCTTGGCGCCGATCAGGAAGGCCAGCGCCAGCAGCATGCGCCACTTGTAGGTGAGCAAATACGGAAACAGGGTTTTCAGGGTGGCCCAGTCGTTGCGCGTGCCCTGGTTGGCAGCGGCTTCGACAGGAACGGACGGACGATTGCGCATGGGGGGATCAAATCAGAATGGTTTATGCTTCGGGCAAGACGGTTCGACGAACCTCTCCCGATTGTAGCGGTTAAAGGAATAATGAATGACGAACACGTATCTTGAAATCCTGCCCGCCGGCCTGCCGGACGGCAAAATGCCGCAACTGCGCGTCATGCCGATGCCTGCCGACGCCAACATGCACGGCGACGTGTTTGGCGGCTGGATCATGGCACAGGTTGATATTGCGGGTTCGTTGCCGGCAGTGCGGCGCGCCAATGGCCGCGTCGCGACCATTGCGGTGAACTCGTTCGTGTTCAAGCACCCGGTATTCGTGGGTGACCTGCTGTCGTTCTATGCCGATATTGTGAAGGTGGGCAATACCTCGATCACGGTGAACGTCGAGGTGTTTGCCGAGCGCAACCGGTTGCAGGTCGAGGTCGTCAAGGTGACTGAAGCCACCCTGACCTACGTCGCCACCGGCGACGACCGCAAGCCGCGCCAGTTGCCGCCGCTGGCGATTTAAGCTTTACGCGGCCTGCCGTTCGTCGCGCAGCTGGCGACGCAGGATCTTGCCGACATTCGTCTTCGGCAATTCGGTGCGGAACTCGATGTATTTCGGCCGCTTGTAGCCGGTGAACTGCTCCTTGCAGTATTCCTTGAGCTCTTCGACCGTCAGCGATGGATCACGGCGCACCACGAACAGCTTGACCGCCTCGCCGGAATTGTCATCCGGCACACCGACGCAGGCGCATTCGAGCACGCCCGGATGTTCGGCCACCACACCCTCGATTTCGTTCGGATAGACATTGAAACCCGAGACCAGGATCATGTCTTTCTTGCGATCGACGATCTTGGTAAAGCCACGTTCGTCCATGATGCCGATGTCACCGGATTTGAAGAAGCCGTCTGCCGTCATGACCTTGGCAGTCTCGTCGGGCCGGTTCCAGTAGCCGGCCATGACTTGCGGCCCGCGGATCGCGATTTCGCCGGTTTCACCGATTGGCAGAACGTTGCCGTCATCATCCAGGATTTCGATCTCGGTCGATGGCACCGGCAGCCCGATCGAGCCGGTGAAGCTGGTCGAGTCAGACGGATTGCAGGTCGCCACCGGCGAGGTTTCGGACAAGCCGTAGCCTTCGATAATCGGGCAGCCGGTCACCTTGAACCACTTGTCGGCCACGGCCTTTTGCACGGCCATGCCACCACCGTTGCAGATCTTCAGCATCGAGAAATCCAGTGCGGCGAAGTCCGGATTGTTGAGCAACCCGTTGTACAGGGTATTTACTGCCGGCAGCATGTTGATCTGGTACTTGCGGAGCTCCTTGATAAAGCCGGGAATATCGCGCGGGTTCGGAATCAGGATGTTCATGGCGCCCAGGCGCGTGCCCATCAGGCAGCACGAGGTCAACGCAAAGATGTGATACAGCGGCAGCGCACAAACAAACACCATCGACTCGACAGTTGGCGGTGTCAGCAGCGCCGGTTGCGCCCAGGCTTCGCTTTGCAGTACGTTGGCGATTACATTGCGGTGCGTCAGCGTCGCGCCTTTCGACACGCCGGTGGTGCCGCCGGTGTACTGCAGAAATGCAACATCATCGTGGCCCAGTTCGATCGTCTTGAGCGCCATGCCCGCCCCTTCGGACAGCACACGCTTGAACGGCACGGCATTCGGCAAGGAAAACGCCGGTACCATTTTCTTGACGTTGCGCACCACGAAATTGACAATCGCGCCCTTCAGGCCGCCGAGCATGTCACCCATGCTGGTGACGATGACGTGTTTGACGCTGGTCTTGGACAGCACATGCTCCAGCGTGGTGGCGAAATTTTCGAGAATGATGATGGCTTCGGCGCCGGAGTCATTCAACTGGTGTTCCAGTTCGCGCGGGGTGTAGAGCGGATTAACGTTGACCACGGTATAGCCAGCACGCAGGACGGCGGCAATCGCCACCGGGTATTGCAGCACGTTGGGCATCATGATCGCCACCCGTGCGCCTTTTTTCAGGCCCTTGCTTTGCAGCCAGGCGCCGAGCTTGACCGACAGCGCATCGACTTCGCCGTAGGTCAGGAATTTGTCCATGCACACGTAGGCATTGCGGGCGGCGTATTTGCGAAAGGCTTCTTCGAGCAAATGGACCAGTGAGCGGTACTGCGTGTAATCGATTTCCGCGGGGACGTTTTTCGGGTATGACTTCAGCCAGTACTTATCCATTCTTTGCACCTGTCTCTGTTTGTTATAGGTTTAAAAACGTGCACGCTCGTTCTATTCAACGCAGATGCTATCGGGCAGGGCACTGGCGTGCAAGCGTTTTGCGCAGTATTCCAGCAACTCTGTTTCCGAAATCACCATGTTGCGATGCAGCACAACGGTGGCGCGCAGGTGCATGACGCCGACTTCATCGGACTCGAACCGGACCCGCGCCGAAGCCACGGCCGGGTGCTCGAACAGGATCTCTTCAATCTGGCGCGGAAACACCCGATGGCCGCTACGCACCAGCATGTTCTTGCGGCGGTCGATGATGCTGACATAGCCATCCTCATCCATGCTGGCAATGTCGCCGGTGGCCAGCCAGCCATCGTGCAGTCGCTGCGTGCTCAATGCCAGCAAGCGCTGGTCACGGCCACCGTAGCCGGCAAACACCTGCGGGCCGCGCACCTGCAATTCGCCCTGCCCATCGGCGCCGAGCACCATGCCGCTGTCGAGATCGACAATACGCACCTCGGTGTCGGGCAACGGCACCCCGACCACGCCGCTGAGATGGCGCGCCGCCAGCGGCATGGCCAGCACCGCCGGCGAGGCTTCGGTCAGGCCGTAGGCGTCGAACAGGCGTCCGCGCGTGATTTTCTCGAACTCTTCGCGGATCTCGCGCGGCAATGGCGAGCCGCTGACGGCGCACACCCGAATCGACGCCAGCCCGTAGCGCCGCACGCCCGGGCTATGCGCCAGCTGCCGCACGATCTCGGGCGTGGTCGGAAAATAGGTCGGGCGCATTTTCCGGACCGTGCGCAGCAACTGCGGCAGCTCGTCGTCCGGCAACAAAATCATCGTCGCGCCGAGATACACCGCCAGATGCAGCAATCCGGTCAAGCCATACGCCGTCGACAGCGGCTGCTGCGCCAGGAAGCGCTCGTCGCCGGGTCGCGATTCGGGCAGCCAGTGACGCAGTTGCAGCGCATTCGAGGCCAGATTGCCGTGCGACAGCGGCACCGGCAGCCCGTTGCCGCCGTTGCCCCACGTGTACACAATGACGGCGATTTGCCCGATCTCGACAACCTGTTCAGGCGCGGTATTGCGGCCACGCGCCAGCACCTGTCCGAACTTGATGAAGCGGCGCTCCGGCTTGCGATTTTTTTCATCTTGCCGAAAGCGTGGCAGCCAATGGCCGTGCTGGACCAGCTTGAAGGCGGCGAAGCGGGCCGCTTCGCGCCAGCTGCGGTAATCCATCAGGGAAGCAAACACCACGCGCCGCAAGCCGGCCGCGCGGGGATCGTCCTGCAGCGGCGCACGTAGCGCATCGTAGCGATCCGAGCTGGTGATCAGGGCCACCGTGTCCGTATCGGCAATGCGCTCGAGCAGCAGTTCCGGCGTGCTCCGGGCATCGCTGAGCACCGCCACGGCACCGATTTTCAGGATGCCGAAATAGGCGATGATCCACTGCGGACAATTCGGCAGCGCCAGCAGCACGGCTTCACCCGGCTTGATGCGCAATGCCAGCAGGCCATGTGCGAACCGGTTGGACAGCCGGTCGATGGCTTGCCAGCTCAGCGCCGCACCGAAGTACCGTGTCGCCGGCGTCGCCCCGAAACGGCGCGCGGTCGCCTCCAGCAGGCGCGGCAGCGACACCGTCGGCGGCTTGATTTGATACGGCGTGCGGGCATCGTAGTGCTTCAGCCACGGCCGCTCGGCCTCGAGCAGTTTGCGGGTATTACGGCGTTGCAGTTTTAGCGCGGCGCGCTGCGCGATGAACAGCAGCGGATCGGTATGGGATTGCAGAAAGCGGTCGATGGCGCGATTGACCGCGTCGGGTCGCTCGACCATCACCTGGTGCGCCGAGACCGGCACCACGACTTCTTCGGCGCCCGGGATCAGGCGCGCGACGTCGCGGTAGGAGCGGTCCGAAAACAGCGCATCGCGGTGCCCCAGAATCACCAGCGTCGGCACCTTGATGGCGCGCAAATAATCGGTGCCATCCCAGTCGGCGACGCCATTGCGATTTTGCAGATACACCACATGCGCAGGTGGATAGATCCGCGCCACCGGGAAACCCAGCAGCGGCATGACATCGAAGATGCGCTCCAGCAGCGTCGGCGGCACCCGCAACAGCAGGCGCCCCGCCAGTCGCAGCCGGAAGCGCACCGCCGAGGCAATCAACACCAGCGCACTGACCCGCTGCGGGTGGCGAGCGATGAATGCCGCCGCCAGTGCGCCACCGAATGAATGTGCGATCAGGATGAATTGCTGCGGCACCGCCAGTGCGGCGAGCGCCGCGTCGATATCGCCGAGCAGTTCGTCGACGTCATAGCGTGCCCCGGCATCGGCATCCGGCGCATCCGAATAACCGTGGCCGCGCAGATCCAGCGCAATGACCCGGTAATCACTCTGGAAATGATCGAGCTGCTGCTGCCAGTAGGCGGCGCGGCCGCCGAAGCCGTGCAGGAACACCATGGTCTGCGCCGCGTCGCGCGCGCCGGCTTCGACTACGCTCATTTCCAGCGGCTTGCCGGCGAGGCGCTGCGGCAGCTTGAGGGTGTGGCGGTGCAGGTCAGGGTCGAGGGGCATGGGCCATTGTAACCACCCGCGCTCAGGCGCGGTCGCGATCGGACTGCAATGCGGCCAGCAGCGGTGCGCAATGGCGCTTCACGCTGGCGTCATCAAACGGTGCCTCGGCGTCGACCACGATCAGGTACCGCGCTTCGTCAGCTCCGATCGGGTCGTACTGCGCATACTGATGCTGCAGCACCTCGACACCGGCATCGGAGGCGTCCCGTTCCGTTGTCTGGCGCGCGACGATGCGACCGCGCAGGGTGGCCTCGGACGCGTGCAAATCGATGATGAAGAACGGCACGCGCAGTGCTTCCGCCAGCGCGCAGAACAAGCCGCGCCGCGCTTTTTGCAGGAAGGCGGCATCGATGATGACCGCTGTCCCGGTCGCCACGATCTGTTGCGTCAGCTGCAGCAGCCGCTGATGGGTGGCGTCGCTGCTGGCTTCGGTATACAGCCCCTGCCCGATTGGCGCGGACCGGCGTGCGGCCGGATCAATGCCATGCATGCGCTTGCGCTCGACATCGGAGCGCAGCCGGATCGCACCGATCAATTCAAGCAGGTGTTGCGCATAGACCGACTTGCCGCTGCCGGAGTAGCCATGCATGAGGATGATGGCGCTGTGCTCCGGTGCGAGCCGGTGGGCGACGTAGTCCAGATAGCGCGTCGCCTCCGGACAGGGTGCGCTGGCGGCGGCGGCAATTGCGCCGTTGTGCAGGGTTTCACTGTGCTGACGCCGGCGCAACAGGGCGATGCGGGCGCGCACCAGCGCGCGCTGGATCTGGTAGTAGCGCAGCACTTGCAGGCCGCCATAGTCGCCGGTCAGCAACAGATAGCGATCCAGCAAACGGGCCGCCAGGGCCGCTGCGCCATGACACGCCAGATCCATGACGATGAAGGCCAGGTCGCTGATCACGTCGATCCAGCGCAGCGGCTCGCTGAATTCGAGGCAGTCGAATGCGGTCACACTGGCGTCGACGGTGATCACGTTGGCGGCATGCAGATCGCCGTGGCATTCGCGCACGAATCCTTGCGCCAGACGCTGTTCGAACAATGGCGCCATTCGCCGATGCTGACCGGCCTGCCAGGCCACGATACGGTTGATTGACTGATCGCCCGGCGTGATTCCCGCCAGCCCTGCGAGCGCGGCCAGGTTCTCGTCGGCGACCTGGCACACGGCGGCTGCCTTGCCCCAGCGGCAGTCCGACGCAGCCACCGGCACGGCCTGATGGAACGACGCCAGCTGGTCTGCCAGCGCATCGATTTCCAGCGCCGTCAGCGCGCCGCTGTCGGCCCGTTCCGACCACAGGCACTGCTGCGCGAAGGCCTGCATCCTGACCGCGTGGTCCAGCACCGGTCCGCTGCCGCCAACGACCGGATGGGCCACCGTGCCGGTCAGTGCGACCACCTCCAGATATAGCCAGGGCGCCAGCCTCCGGTTCAGACGCAGCTCCTCCGCGCAATAATAGTGGCGCGCCGCAACGGTGGAAAAGTCGACGAAATCGAAGCGCACCGCCTTCTTGAATTTGTAGGCATCGTGGCCTGCCACGATGACCCACGAGAGATGGGTCTGGAACAGGTGCGACTGCGTGCCCTGCGGCCCCTGTCGTTCGAGCAGTGCCGCAAACGCACGGACCAGGGTTTCCTGTTGGCGCAAGGCAGTCATCCCATGACCAGCACGGCGGCGCCATCAATTTTGCCGGCGCGCAGCGCATCCAGCGCAGCATTGGCCTGCGCCAGCGGAAAGGCCCGCGCGCTCACCTGCAGGTCGATGCGCTCGGCGATCGCCAGGAATGCAAGCACATCGGCGCGGGTCAGATTGGCCACCGAGCGCACCGTGCGTTCGCCCCACAGCAGCGCATACGCAAAGGCGGGGATCTCGCTCATGTGGATGCCGGCGCAGACCACGGTGCCGCCCTTCCGCACTGCCGCCAGCGCCAGTGGAACCAGCTCGCCGGCAGGGGCGAAGATCAGCGCCGCATCAAGCAGCGCCGGCGCTGGCACATCCGTGCCGCCGGCCCAGTGCGCGCCCAGCGACAGTGCAAATTGCTGCGAGCGGACGTCGCCGGGCCGGGTAAATGCATACACCCGGCGACCCTGGTGCCGCGCAACCTGCGTGATGATGTGCGCCGCGGCGCCAAACCCATACACGCCGAGGTGTTGGGCGTCGCCGGCCATCGCATAGGCCCGGTAGCCAATCAACCCGGCACACATCAGCGGCGCGGCCTGGAGATCGTCATGACGTGGCGGCAGCGCGAACGTGAAGCGCGCATCGGCGACCACGTATTGTGCATAGCCGCCATCCCGGTCGTAGCCGGTGAAGCGGGCGGCATCACACAGATTTTCCAGCCCGCTGCCGCAATAGCGACAGGCGCCACACGTCCCCCCCAGCCAAGGCACGCCAACCCGGTCGCCCACGGCAAACTGGCGCACGCCGGCACCGATGGCGCTGATCCTGCCGACGACTTCGTGCCCCATCACCAGCGGCCTTTTATGCACCGGCAATTCGCCGTCGGCGATGTGCAGATCGGTGCGGCACACGCCGCAGGCGCTGACCTTGATTTGCACCTCATGCGCCAGCGGCTGGGGCACCGGCAGCTGCATCGGCCGCAGCGGCAAGCCGGCTTGATCCAGCACCATCGCGGCCATGGTCGCGCGGTTGCGCGTCGCCGCGGCGGACAAATTCGGATTTTCCACAATGGCCTCGTCACGGTGTCGGGCGCCGGCGGGCTGGTCGAAACCTCCCTGCGCGCCTGATCTGATGGGTCCGCCAGCCTGCCTTCGGTCGGCAAGCAGCGGGATTGATCGGTGAAGCATAATCTGCTGGCGGCCGCGCGTACAGGCGCGCGTTCGTCGGCGTCACGCAGACTTGTCGAGAGTCATGTCAGGCGTCATTTCACGACACATCCGTGGCGCGCATTTTTATCTCCAGCAAGTCCGGCTATCGCGTCAGCTTCTCGTCCACCGATGCCAGTGCGGCGTTGCGCGTCAATTGCGCCAGCTGCTGCTTGCGCATGGCCGGCTCCTGCGCGGCCATGATTCTGGTGGCCCGATAGAATTTTCCGAGTGTCTTTTGCTCGGCCAGCAAGGCGCGAAATGCCGGCACGTAATCGTTGTAGGTCGCCACCGAGGCCAGGTGCGCGTTCGTCAGCGGCTCGGCAAACCAGCGGTCATAACCGGTATAACCGCCCCAGGCGACTTTGAGTTCCTGATACTCGTCCTTGAGCGCATGGAAGATCTTGCCCTTTTCCTTGCGCTTGTCGCCGTCGCTGACCTGGCGTGCGTAATTGACCAGCAGGCGCTGGCGATACTTCACCAGCAAGGTCAGGAAGTCCTTTTTGCGGCCTTCGAATTCGAGATAGGTCTGACGCATCTTGTCGTCGCCCTGCTTGGCCATCCAGCGTTCGACGCCGACTTCCTCGACCGCCGTGGCAAACGATTCATTGAACTGAGAATCGTCCTTGGCGTAAGCGACCTGATGCGCCAGCTCATGAAATACCAGCCGTGCCAGTTCGCCATCGGAATACTGGATGAAGGTCGACAGCACCGGATCATTGAACCAGCCCAGCGTCGAATAGGCGGCCACGCCCGCCATCTGCACATCGTAGCCAGCGCGACGCAAGGCAGCCGCGTATTCCTGGGCTTCGTTCTTGTTGTAATAGCCGCGATAGTTCACGCAGCCAGCAATCGGGAAGCACCATTGTGCCGGCTGCATCGACAGCTCGGGCGTGGCGACCACATTCCACAGCACGTACGGGCGCTTCAGGTCGGCGTACGTCTTGTAGCTGTTGTTGTCCGGCAGGCCCAATTCACGCGCGGCGTAATGGCGGATTTCCCGTACCTTGGTCAGGCGCTCCCTGAGCTTTTCGCCGATCTCCGGATCGGCCAGCCAGTCATCGATTGGACGCGCGCCCGACAACAGCGCAATCTGTCCCTGCGCCGCCTGATAGTAATAGTCGAGCTGCGCACATCCCGTTCCCGACAAGGCCACAAGGGCCACTAATGCTGTCCGCCAGTTCATGTTTGACTTTCCCGGAACACATCAACGCGCCACTTTTTCAACCTCGACCAGCAGGTCATAAAAAGTGGGGCCTCCCGCCATGTCGGTCAGACGCTGGCTGGTTAATTCATTGGCATTCTTTCCATCCACACCGAATTTCTTCCACCAGATCGACAGCCCCACCACCAGGCCCTGACGCGCCCGCTCGGTGACCCGCGCTTTGGCGAGGAAGCTGCCACGGTCATTGAAAATCCGGACCATGTCATCTGTGGCGATCTGGCGCGCTTTTGCGTCATCAGGATGCATATCCAGATGCGGCTCGCCTTCGGTGTCGCGCAGGCTGGTGACATTGACGAAGGTCGAATTGAGAAAATTGCGCGCCGGCGGCGAAATCATCGCCAGCGGATAGCGCTGCGCCAGCGCCGGATTGCTGGCCACCGATTCGTATGGCGCGATATAGGTCGGCAACGGGTCCAGCCCATCGGCCAGCATCGTCGCGGAATAGAATTCGCACTTGCCGGACGGCGTCGGAAAGCCGCCTTCGATGAAGGGGCCGTCCGGCACCACCAGCTTTTGCCAGCCGGTGCGCTTCAAGGCATCCCAGTCGAAGTGGATCGCGCGCGCATCGCGGGCGTCGAACGCCTTTGCCGCAATGGCATCGTCGCTTTCCTGGAAACACGGGTCATCGAAACCCATCGCCGCGGCGATCAGGCGGAAGATCTCCGTATTCGGCTTGGCTTCGCCGAGTGGCGCAATGGCTGCGTTGTTGGCCATCATGTACAGGTGGCCATAGGCGGAATGCGCGTCAACATGCTCCAGCTGGGTGGTCGCCGGCAGCACGATGTCGGCATAGTCGGCCGTGTCGGTCTGAAAATGTTCCAGCACCACCGTGAACAAATCCTCGCGCGCAAACCCCTGCATGACCACGCCGGACTGCGGCGCGACCGCCACCGGGTTGGAGTTGTAGACCAGCAGCGCGTCGATCTTCGGGCCGAACGCGGCGGACGATTCGCGCAGCAAATCGTCGCCGATGGTGCTCATGTTGATGGTCCGTACCGGCCGCGCCGGGTCGCTCAGGTCGGGACGTTCCAGCGCTTTTTTGTTCTTCGGGAAATTGCTCGACGTCGACAGCTGCACGCCGCCGGCCGGATTGCGCCAGGCGCCCACCAGCGCCGGCAGGCAGGTGATATTGCGCACCGCCATGCCGCCGCCGTGCACGCGCTGCAGGCCGTAGTTGACGCGAATTGCCACGCCGTCGCCACGTAGCGCCGCCGCGCCATATTCGCGCGCCAGCGTGACGATTTCGTCGACGCTGATGCCGCAAGTGTCGGCCACCCGTTGCGGCGGCCACTCGGCGGCACGCTCTTTCAATTGGTCGAAGCCCAGCGTATGGCGCGCGATGTAGTCATGGTCGAGCAGGTCGTCGGCGATCAGCACATGCATGATGCCCAGCGCCAGCGCCGCATCGGTGCCGGGCAACAGTGCAATATGCTGATGACATTTTTCGGCCGTCAACGAGCGGTACGGGTCAATCGCGATGACGCGGGCGCCGTTGCGCTTGGCTTCCTGCACCCGCATCCACAGATGCAGGTTCGAGGCAATCGGATTGCCACCCCAGATCAGGATCAGTTTGGCATTCTGGAATTGCTCGATGTCGGTGCCAATGCGCGCGCCAATCGTATAGGTGTAGCCAGCGGCGCCGGCCACGGCGCAAATCGTGCGGTCGAGCCGCGATGCGCCGAGCTTGTTGAAAAAACGCGATGACATGGACTCGCCCTGCACCAGCCCCATGGTGCCGGCGTAGCTGTACGGAACGATCGCCTGTGCATCCTTCGCTGCGATGGCCTTCAGGTGCGTTGCGATGGTCGTGATCGCTTCGTCCCAGCTGATGCGCACGAACTGGCCTTCACCTTTTTTGCCGCTACGCTTGAGCGGATACAGCAGGCGATCCTTGTGGTAAGTGCGTTCGGTGTAGCGCGCGACCTTGGTGCACAGCACACCCGCCGTGGTGGGATGGTCCGGGTCACCGCGCACGGCGGTGGCGACACCATCGTCGACGCTGACCAGCAGCGCGCAAGTATCGGGACAATCATGCGGGCACACCGCGCGCACTGTGGTTGACGTCATTGCAGATTCCAGAAGGCTGTTCGGCGACAAGCGACCGATGGTTGGACGACAATCCGGTCGCAGCGCTTGATGGCTCAATCATAGGCGCGCCCGGGCCGGATCGGGATGGACATACCTCTTCGACAAGGAAATATTTTCGCATGTGGCGGAAGCGACCACAATGCGTGATCAGATTGCTATCGAATCCATTAGCGTTAGGGCAAGGATCAGCCCTGCGCAGTGCTCGCCGGTGCGCTGTCGATCAATCGACGCATGAATTCTTCACATTGTCCCAGCTGGTCGAGCGCCACGAATTCGTTCGGGCGATGGGCCTGTTCGATATCACCGGGGCCGCAGATTACCGACGGAATTCCGGCCTGTTGAAACAGTCCGGCCTCAGTGCCGTACGAGACGGCGCCATTGGGTTTGTTGCGCGCCAGCGCAGCGGCCAGCTTGACGATCGCATCAGTTTCCTGCACCGAGAGACCGGGTGCGCTGGCCAGCATCTCGAATTGAATCGCGGCATTGGGCTCGATGCGCCGCATTTCCGGCAACAGCGTCGCCGCGAAATCCTGGATCTCCTGATACAGCCGGTCCGACGATGCGCCCGGCATGGTGCGCGCTTCGAACTGGAATTCGCAGTCCTTGGGTACGATGTTCGACGCCAGGCCGCCCTTGATGGTGCCGGTTTGCAGCGTCGTGAACGGCACCGTGAAGGCGTAGTCGCGCGCCTCCAGTTGCGCCAGCCGATCCGCCATCTGGCGGATGTAGACGATGATGCGGGCGGCATATTCGATCGAATTCACGCCCTGGGTGGTGTAGCTCGAATGGGCTTCGCGACCGGTGATGCAGCAGCGAAAACGGTGCGTGCCCTTGTGCGCGATGATCGGCTGCATCATGGTCGGTTCGCCGACGATGCAACCGGCGGTTGTCAGGCCGATGTCCTGCAGGTCGGCGATCAGGCTGCGCACGCCGATGCAACCGATTTCCTCGTCATACGACAGCGCCAGATGCAGCGGCGCATCCATGTTCGAGGCGAGATATTTCGGCGCCAGCACCAGTGCATTGGCGATGAAGCCTTTCATGTCGGCGCTGCCGCGTCCAAACAGTTTGTCGCCAATGATGGTGGCCTTGAAGGGATCGGTGTCCCACGACTGGCCGTCGACCGGCACCACATCGGTGTGACCGGAAAGCACCAGACCGGGCCGGCTGCCTTCGCCCAGCGTGGCGAACAGATTGGCTTTCCTGCCGCTGGCATCGTAGGTCAGTCGCGCGCTGACGCCCATGCCGGCCAGGTAATCGCGCACCCATTCGATCAGGCCCAGATTCGAATCGCGCGAGACGGTAGCAAAGCCGATCAGGCGTTCCAGCATGACCAGCAATTCGGGCGACGGTTGTGTGTGGGTTGATGCAGTGCTGCTCATGATGATGTGCCTTTGAAAATTCAGCGTTGTTCGTTCAGATGGCATGCCGAGAAATGCCCCGGTGCGATCTCCGCCAGCAGCGGCTGCTGCTCGCGGCAGCGCGCCATCGCATGCACGCAACGCGGATGAAAATGACAGCCACTGGGCGGCGCAAGTGGCGAGGCAATCTCGCCGCGGATCGCGACAAACTCCGTCTTGCGCGCGTCCAGCTTCGGCGCCGAGGCCAGCAGCGCCTGGGTATAGGGATGGTTGGCATGTTCAAACACCGCATCGGCCGACGCCGATTCGACCACCCGACCGAGGTACATGATAACCACACGGTCGGAAAGATGTCGAACCACCGCCAGATCATGGCTGATGAACAAATAGGTCAGGTCCAGTTCGTCGCGCAATCGGATGAACAGATTGAGCACCTGCGCCTGGATCGAGACATCGAGCGCCGCCACCGCCTCGTCGCAGACCAGGAATTCCGGTTGCACCGCCAGCGCGCGCGCGATGCCGACGCGGGCCCGTTGGCCGCCGGAAAACTGATGCGGAAAACGCCGCAGCATGGCAGCATCGAGCCCGACCCGCTGCAGCATCGCAGCGACGTAGTCGCGCTGCTCGGCGGCGCTGATCAATCCGTGCACGACCGGTGCTTCGCCGACGATGTCGAGCACGCGCAGGCGCGGGTTGAGCGAGGCGTAAGGGTCCTGGAAGATCATCTGGATGCCGAGCTGCTTGCGACGGCGCTCGGCAATGCTGCCTTGATCGATGTCCTCGCCCTTCCAGCGGCGACTGCCTGACGATGGCTGGTGCAGCCCCACCGCGATCCGGCCCAGCGTCGATTTGCCGCAGCCGGATTCCCCGACCAGGCCGACCACTTCGCCGCGCGCGATATGCAGATCGACCGCATCGACGGCATGCACGATTTCCTGCGGCGCGGCGACGCCCGCCAGACGCGCGATGCGTGCCGCGGTGTCGAGCGGCTTGACGAACCGCTTGCTGACCTGGTGCAGTTCCAGCATCGGGATGGTGCTCATGACAGCAGCTCCGCCATAGCCCCGACCGGATGAAAGCAGCGCAGCGCGCGGCCATCGACTTCCTGCAATTCGGGCTGCTGGTTGCAGGCAGCCGAGGCAGCATTGCAGCGGCTGCGGAAGGCGCATCCGTCCGGCAGGTTCAATAACGAGGGCGTCATGCCGGCGATCTGCTGCAACGGCACGCCGCGCCGGTTGCGCGAGGGCGCCGAGGCGATCAAGCCCTGCGTGTACGGGTGGCGCGGATGATCCAGCAGCTGTTGCACGGTGCCGCCCTCGACAATTTTCCCGGCATACATCACGCACATCGTATCGGCCAGTCCGGCCACCACCGACAGGTCATGCGTGATCCAGATCAGCGCGGTACCGGACCGGCTACACAGCTTTTGCATCTCGTGCAGTATCTGCGCCTGGATCGTCACGTCCAGCGCGGTGGTCGGTTCATCGCAGATGATCAGATCCGGTTTGTTGAGCAAGGCGATCGCAATGGCGACGCGTTGCCGCATGCCGCCCGAAAACTGATGCGGATAGGCCAGCAGGCGCGCGTCCGGCGACGCGATCCCGACCCGCGCAAGCGCATCACGCGCCATGTCGCGGGCGACGTGCTTGCTCACCGCATGATGCGCCAGCACGGTTTCCATCATCTGGGTGTCGACGCGCAGCACCGGATTGAGCGTCATCATCGGGTCCTGAAAGATCATCGCAATCCGCTCGCCGCGAATCTGGCGCATTGCCTCCGGACTCAGCCCGCGCAATTCACGGCCCTGAAACTGGATCGACCCGCCGACAATTTTGCCGGGCGCATCGATGAGCCCCATGATCGAATAGCCGGTCATGGATTTGCCGGAACCGGATTCGCCGACCAGCCCCATGATCTGGCCCGGCATGACCGAAAAGGAGACGTCATCGACTGCCTTGACGGTGCCTTCGCGAGTGCTGAACTGGGTACTCAGATTGGTGACGCGCAGGGTCGGGATCATGGCGGGCTCATTGCAGTTGCAGACGCGGATTCAGGACATCGCGCAGTTGATCGGCCACCAGGTTGATGGCCACGACGGTCAGCAGCAAGGCGATGCCGGGGAAGAAACTGATCCAGTACTTGCCCGACATCAGATACTGGAAGCCATTGGCGATCAACAAACCGAGCGACGGCTCCGTGACCGGCAGGCCGAGCCCGAGAAACGATAGCGTCGCTTCGAGCGAAATCGCCGACGCCACCTGGAGGGCGGCAATCACAATCAGCGGTGGCAGGCAGTTCGGCAGCAAATGCCGCAGCATGATGCGGGCCGGCGACAGCCCCAGCACGATGGCTGCGTCGATGTATTCCTTCTTGCGCTCGACCAGCGCGGCGCTGCGGGCGGTGCGCGCATAGTAGGCCCACTGCACCGCGACCAGCGCGATGATGATCTTGCCCACGCCCTGCCCGGTCAGCGCCAGCAGGATCAAGGCAATCAGGATGGGCGGGAACGATAACTGGATGTCGGCCACGCGCATGATCAGGCTTTCGGTGCGACCGCCTGCGTACCCGGCCAGCAGTCCCAGCGTCAGGCCGATCGCCAGTGCGATGGCGGTGCTGGCGACGCCCACCATGACCGAGATGCGGATGCCGTACAGAATCGCCGACAGCATGTCGCGGCCCTGTTCGTCGGTGCCGAGCAGGAAGGTCAATTGGCCATCGACCGACGTCTGGCCCGGCGGCAGGCGCGAGTCCATCACATCCAGATGCGCCAGATCGTACGGATTCTGCGGTGACAGCCAGGGCGCAAAGAGCGCTGCCAGCATGATCACAAGCAGCAATACGAAGCCGGTCGTGGCGATCCTGCTGCTGAAGAAGTGTCGCGCAAAGCGCCGCAATGGCGCATCGTTGTCGTGCATGCTCATCCTTTGAGTTCCGCCAGCCGCACACGCGGATCAAGTACCGAATACAGCACATCGACCACCAGATTGATGAGGATGAAGATCAGTACGATCAGCATCAGATAGGCAACGATGACGGGCCGGTCGAGAATCCGGATCGAGTCGATGATCAGCTTGCCCATGCCCGGCCAGGCGAAGACCGATTCGGTGACAATCGCAAACGCGATGATGGAGCCGAACTGCAACGCAATTACCGTGACGATCGGGATCAGAATGTTCTTGAGCACATGCACGCCGATGATGCGGCGGTTGCGCAATCCCTTGGCACGCGCGAAGCGGACATAATCCTGCAGCAAGGCTTCCTGGGCGCCGGCGCGGGTGAGCCGGATCACCAGCGCGATATTGAACAAGGCCAGGTTCAAGGCCGGCAGCAGCAGATGGCGCAACCCATCCATCGACAGGAAGCTGACCGGCACGCCGAACAGCAGTTGCGTGGTGCCGCGTCCGCTCGACGGCAACCAGCCCAACTGGACCGCAAACACCATGATCAGCATCAGCCCGACCCAGAACGTCGGCAGCGAAAAACCGAGGATCGAAACCGCCATGATGGCCTTTGCCAACGCACTCTGTGGCCGCAGGCCGGCCCACAGCCCGAGCGGAATCCCGATCACAATGGCCAGCAGGATGGCGCTGAAGGCCAGCTCCATGGTGGCCGGCATGCGTTCGACAATCAATGTCAGCGCCGGGGTGGAGAAGGCGAACGAGCGCCCCATGTCGCCGTGCACGGCATTCACGATGAACAGCAAATATTGCCGCCACAACGGCTGGTCGAGTCCGAACGCAGCGATGGTGCGGGCGCGATCGAGCTGATCGGCATCGGGGCTGATCAGCATGTCGATCGGATTGCCGATGGCGTACACGCCGACAAATACCAGCAGCGACATGACCAGCAATACGACCAGGCTTTGCAGCAGCCGCCGCAGGATGAATACCGGCATTGGCTTACTGGGAGAACTGGTAGGCGTGCGTGCGTTCGTCAGTGCGCGGCAGGTACACGATGCCCTTTTTGGTTGCCCAGGTGGTGACCTGATGATGCAACGGGATCACGCCACCGTCGTGGATCAGAATCGCGGTGGCATCCTGCAGCAGCTTCAGACGTTCGCGGTCATCGACGGTATTGAGCGCCTTGAGCAAGGGCTCGTCCATTTTCGGATTGCAGTACTTGAGCCAGTTGAAGCCGCCCAGGCCCTTGGCCGGGTTCTCGCACGCCACCAGTGCACGCAGTGGCGACGACACTTCACCGGTTTGCGCGCCCCAGCCGAGCAGGCCCATCGAATATTCCTGCTTGGCGCCGCGGGCCGAATACACCCCCATCGGCAAGCCCTCGATTTTGGTCGCCACGCCGACCCGCGACCACATTTGCGCGATGGTCTGGGCAATTTTTTCATCGTTGACGTAGCGGTTGTTCGGGGTATGCAGGGTCAGGCCGAAACCGTTGGGATAGCCGGCCTCGGCCAGCAGTTTCTTCGCGCCTTCGGGATCGTACTTGAGCACTTTCAATGCCGGGTTGTGGCCGAACAGCGTACCAGGCACCAGATTGCTGGTCGGTTCCGACAGTCCTTCCATCACGCGCTCCTTGATCGCCTCGCGGTTGATTGCCATCGACAGGGCAATGCGCACCCGCGCATCCTGCAGCGGGTTTTTGTCGAGCGGCTTGCCGTCGCGGTCAGTGATGAATGGCGATTTTTCGCGGCGCGTATCGGGATACAGGTAGATCACCCGATGCGACACCTTCGAAAACAGCGCGAGCGCCTGATTGGCGCGCACCTGCGCCAGATCCGGGGTCGGCACATTTTCGATGGCCTGCACATCGTCCGCCAGCAGCGCGGCAAGGCGCGTGGCGCCATTTGGGATGAAGCGCAAGGTCACTTTCGGCCAGACCGGCTTCTTGCCCCAATAGCCGTCATTGCGATCGAGTTCGAGCCGGTCATCGCGCAGGAATTTCACGAACTTGTACGGACCGGTGCCAACCATGCCCTTGCCACTGGCAAAGTCATCACTGGACAGCCCGGTGGTCGCTTTTTTGGAGACGATGTAGATCGATGTCAGATCCGCCAGCAACAAGGGATAGGGCTCCTTGGTGGTGAAGCGGATGGTGTTGGCATCGACGATCTTCTTGTTGATGATGGCCTTGGTGTAGACATCGAATTTGCCGGGACTGCCGATGATGGTGGCGGGTCGGTCGATTGACCAGGCGACGTCTTCGGTGGTCAGGTCGCTGCCATCATGGAACTTGACGCCCTTGCGCAGCTTGAATTCCCAGGTCAGGTTGTTGATCATGGTCCACGATTCGGCCAGGCCCGGAATGATGCGACTGTCGGCATCCATGGTCACCATCGTTTCAAAGATGTGGTCGGAGACGTTCAGATTTGGAAACAGATTATAAAAATGCGGGTCCATCGACGTCGGTGGCGAACTCAATGCCAGCTTCAGATCCTGCGCCATTGCGCCGGGGGCAAGCAGTACAAATAGCGCCGCGAAGGTCAGCGCGAAAAAATGGTTCACTGCGGATTTTGACTGAAACGACATGCGCATTGTGGTCTCCATGGGGTTGAACACACTCTGACGGTGTCCGGGTAATATACACAACTTGCCTGTTTGCTCTTGTTTGACGCAGTTAACCCGCAGCAATGCAGCGGTAATCCATCGCAACATTTTTCAGGTGATCACCATGAAATTGATTGATCCCATCATTGCATTTCACGCCGAGTTGCAGGAGATACGGCGCACGATCCATGCCCATCCGGAGCTTTGCTACGAAGAGCAGCACACGTCCGATTTGGTCGCGCAGAAATTGACCGAGTGGGACATTCCGGTGTTGCGCGATATGGGTGTCACCGGCGTGGTCGGCATCATCCGGCGCGGCACCGGTAGCAATGCGATCGGCCTGCGCGCCGACATGGATGCCCTGCCGGTACAGGAACTGAACAGCTTTCCGCACAAGTCGCAGCACGACGGGAAAATGCACGCCTGTGGCCACGATGGGCACACCGCGATGCTGCTTGGCGCGGCGCATTACCTCGCCAAATACGGCCGCTTTGACGGCACCGTGTATGTCATCTTTCAACCGGCCGAAGAGGGTGGCGCCGGCGCGAAGCGGATGATCGAAGACGGCCTGTTCGAGCGCTGCCCGATGCAGTCGGTGTATGGCATGCACAATTGGCCGGGCGCACCGGTCGGGACATTCGGCGTGACGCCGGGTCCGATGATGGCGTCCTCCAACGAATTCAAGTTGGTGATTCACGGCAAGGGCTCCCATGCAGCGCAACCGCACAAGGGGATCGATCCCGTGATGGTTGCGGTGCAGATTGCACAAGCGTGGCAGACCATTATCTCGCGCAACAAAAATCCGCTGGATGCCGGTGTGTTGTCGATCACGCAGATCCACGCCGGCAGTACCACCAACGTTATCGCCGACGAAGCCAGCCTGATCGGCACCGTGCGCACGTTCAGCACCGCGGTGCTTGACCTGATCGAACAGCGCATGCGGGACATCGCCACCCACACTGCGGCGGCCTTCGAAGCGCAAGTCAGTTTTGCTTTCAAGCGCAATTATCCGCCCTTGATCAACCATGCCGAGCAGACAGCGTTCGCAGTCGGGGTGCTGCGCGACATTGTCGGGGCGAGCAACGTCAATGCCACGGTAGAACCAACCATGGGCGCCGAGGACTTCGCCTTCATGCTGCAAGAAAAACCGGGTTGCTATGTCTTTATCGGCAATGGCGAGGGCGAGCACCGCGACATGGGCCATGGCCTTGGTCCCTGTAATTTGCATAATCCGAGTTACGACTTCAACGATGCCTTGCTGCCAATTGGGGCCACGTATTGGGTGCGACTGGCGGAGGCGGCCCTCGCTGCGGGGGTGAAGCATGATTGAGCCCGAACTGGCGTCTCGATTTGTTGGCATAGCGCTCGCCAATATCGCGCAGGAATTTCCGAACAAGCTTGATCACGTGCTGAATTCGGCCATCGATGTGCGCGGACCCCATGATCTGCATCCGATTTTCTTCGGCAGCTACGACTGGCATTCGTCCGTGCACATGCACTGGCTGCTGGTGCGGTCCTTGCGCCTCGCCCCCTATTCGGAACAGGCGCAGCACATCGCCGCCCGGTTCGACCACTCGCTGGCGCCGGCCCATGTGGCGGTGGAGATCGCGTATCTGCACCAGCCTTCGCGCGCGACCTTCGAGCGCACCTACGGCTGGGCCTGGCTGCTGAAGTTGCAGACGGAGCTGATCCTGCTTGCGCGCACGATGCCTCATGCGGTGCGCTGGCGCGATGCAATGCAACCGCTGGCGGATGTAATCGTTGATCGCTACCTGCAATTCCTTCCGCTGGCCGGCTATCCGATTCGCGCCGGTACGCATGCAAACAGCGCCTTCGGCCTGCTGTTTGCGCTGGAATATGCGCACGTGCATCAGCATCCGGCGCTGCGCAAACTGATCACCGAGCGAGCCCATCTCTGGTTCGGCAACGACCCGCGCTATCCGGCCCACTATGAACCCGGCGGCGACGACTTTCTGTCCGGCGGACTGGTCGAGGCAGCACTGATGCTGCAACTGCTTGATGGCTGCGATTTTGCCGACTGGTGGGAAGTGTTTTGTCCGCCCGAGCAGGAACTGCATCATTGGCTGACGCCGGTCGTGGTGACGGACCGGGCGGATGCCAAGCTATCCCATCTCGATGGACTGAATCTGTCGCGCGCGTGGTGCTGGAAAATGTTGCTGCGCGAGCTTCCAGCCTCCCTGCATGGGCCAGTGACAACGTCGATCGATGCGCATCTCGTCGCATCATTACCTCACGCAAGCGGCGGCGACTACGTCGGAACCCATTGGCTCGCGACGTTCGCGATGCTGGTACTCACAGAAGAAGACAGGGCACTCAATGAAACTGCTGGCTGACGTTGTTGTTGGAGCGATTGCGATTGAACACATCTGGATCATGATCCTGGAGATGTTCCTGTGGACCCACCCGATTGGGCGGCGCGCGTTTGGGCAATCGCTGGAGGCAGCGCAGGCTTCGCAGGTGCTGGCGGCAAATCAGGGGTTGTACAACGGCTTCCTGGCTGCCGGCCTGATTTGGGGTCTGGTGTCGGGGGACTGGTCGTTCAAGCTGTTCTTCGCCGGCTGTGTGCTGGTCGCCGGTGTGTATGGCGGCATGACGGCCAAGCGCTCCATTCTTGTCGTCCAGGCACTACCGGCATTGATCGCTGTGCTGCTGTTGCTGACAACGCATTGACCGTATTCATTCGAGCCTGTCCGGGGCCGTGCCCAGCCGCAAACCGGGGTTGTGTTGTTCCAGCGCGAGCAGGATCGCGGACTGGTCGGCGCACGGGACAGTGTCCAGAATGCTTTGGTAGTTTGCGCTGACGAGCGCCGTGACTGGCAGCGTCACCTGTACGTCGCTGGCAAGCGACAGAATGTTGTGCATGTCCTTGGCCTGGCTTTTTACTTGCCCGCCCGGCCGAAAGTCCCGCTCAAGCATGCGCTGTCCATGGACTTCCAGGATTCGGCTTTCGGCGAAGCCACCCCGTAACGCCGCTCTTACTGCAACCGGGTCGGCGCCAGCGGCTTCGGCGAGCAGAAGGGCCTCGGCGACGATATTCAAGGTTGCCCCGACGATTAGCTGATTGCACAATTTCGCGATCTGCCCCGCTCCCGGGCCGCCAACCAGCGTTGCCCTGCCCAGCTCCGCAAACATCGGTTGCGCACGTACAAAATCAACCTCCTGCCCGCCGACCATGATTGCCAGGCTTCCTGTTTGCGCGCCCATCACGCCACCGGATACCGGTGCATCGAGGCTGGCGATTCCGCGCTCGGCAACCATTTGATGCAAAACTCGCGCTTCGGATGGCTGAATGGAACTCATGTCGATCAACAGCGCGTTGCAGGGAATGGCAGGAATGGCCGCCGCGACGACTGCCAAGACTGCCGGTCCCGCCTCCAACATCGTGATGATCAGCTGTGCCGACGCCACCGCCTCTGCGGGTGTCGCAGCGATATCTGCACCGAGGTCTCGGAGTGCCTCGGCCTTATCCGATGTCCGGTTCCATGCAACTACTCGGTAACCTGCCCTTATCAGACGGGTCGCCATAGGCTTTCCCATCAAACCGATCCCTAAAAAAGCAATGGTTGTGGCTGCACGCTCGTTATGGTTCATTGTCGCGTTCTCTGTTTTGGTGTTCGGGTTGGCGGGCCTCGATAATATCGAATCATCGCCGGAGAGGCCCTGATATTTCGCCAATTCCCGCCGGCTTTTACCTCCGGAAACGGACATCCGCGGTTGATGGCCGCCACCTCTGCTAAGATTGGTCCGGGCAATTTTGAATGGTTCCATTTTCGACTGCGCGTTTGCGTTGCTGTGGAAATAGAACCATCATGAGATCCATGCAGATTTTCTTCGAGCGCTTGTTTCAGCGGCCCTGTCGGCGCATCCGTGAGGAGTTGACCGGACGGAACGAGCGGTTTTTTTTCATATGATTTGAGGTATTCATGAGTAAGTCGTTAATTTCTAAGCTAGTAGTCCTGAGTGGCCTGATCGTCGGGCCTTGCGTGAGCGCCTACGCAATCGACAACGTATCTGCAGAAGTCGCAACCGGTAACAAGTCCCAGGTTTACCGCCTCGGCGCGCAATGGAATATGGATCGCCAGTGGTTTCAATCCGACAAGTCGGAACTGTGGGGTTATTGGGACGCTACGATCGCTGGCTGGAAGGCGAATAAATTTGAAGGGCGCGACGGCGCGACCCAAAGTTTTGTAGATATTGGATTCACGCCAACTGCGCGATGGCAGGCCCTGAATCATCAAGGTATCTACTTCGAGAGCGGACTGGGACCGCACATTAATTCGGATGTATATAACAACAATGGAAGGCGGCTTTCGACCCACCTGCAATTTGGCACGCATCTAGGCCTTGGCTATGTGACGGCAGGCGGGTTGGATCTCGCGCTGAAAATCCAGCATTTCTCGAATGGCGGGATCAAGCAGCCGAACAATGGCGTCAACTTTGCGATTGTAAAAGTGGGCTATAGATTTTGAGGTAAGGTAGCAGAAGCGATAGCAGACAGAGCCGGCCAACAAGTTGCCGGCTTTTTTATGCCGTGTTGCAAAGGAAGGTAGCAGTTGACCTGCTCCCCAAATTAGTACGGAACCGACATTGAGTCTGCGGTTAATAAGTTGTCCGCAAATCTGCTCGGCGTCAGATAGCCGAGCGAGCTATGCGGGCGTTCCTGGCTGTACTCGTCGCGCCAGGCCGCAATGATTTGCCTGGCGTGACGCATGGATAGGAACCAGTGCTCATTCAAGCATTCATCCCGGAACTTGCCATTGAAGCTTTCAATGTACGCATTCTGTTGCGGCTTTCCCGGCTCAATGAAGCGTAACTGTAACTGCCTGCGGTAGGCCCACTCATCCAATACCTTGCTGACAAATTCGGGGCCATTGTCGACCGTCACTGACATCGGCAATCACCGGCTCTCTGCCAGACGTTCCAGGACATCGACCACGCGCTTGCCCGGCAACGACGTATCGACTTCAATGGCGAGGCACTCCTTCGGTAAGCGCATCAGCAACGCCGTCTGTACATCACGCCATTGACCCGCCAAAGTGGTGCCCACCAAATAGTAGTGGGGATCACTTTGAACACAGCCATCCAATCC
>NZ_JAXCHT010000026.1:0-57226 GCF_035984655.1 Actimicrobium sp. GrIS 1.19
GCCAGGGAATATTGTTATGTGGCGAGGCATGCGTCGGCTGGCAGATATGCAATTCGGTTTTAATCTTGCCTCAGAAAGATATGGGTAATTGAAAGGCTCGTGAGGCGCTTACGGTGCGCGTGAGGTGCGCCAAGCCCGATCTGGCCCGCTCGCGTGACCGGCCCACGGCCTACTGCAGGCAAATTCAGTTTGACGACCGTCCAGAACCCGTCTGCGCAATACTATAGATTGGCACTGATCTCATGCCGTGCCAGAAATTCCATGAGCACCGGGCGACAGGTCTCGGCCGGAATATCAGTTTCAAACGCCCTGAATGCCTGCATCAGTCGGTGACTTTCCTGCCCATAATCTGATGCACCCCGATCGAGACCGTCCAGCTGCGTATGGATGGCGGTTTGCATGTGCGCGATGCGCTCGGCATCGTCGGCACTTGCTGCCGTCATCTCGGTGCTGCAGTGACTCTCGAGCAGGCTGCGCATCAACGGCGATTTGGCCAGGAACGATTGATAATCCTCATCGTTTTTTGCCGCCTCGTCGCCCGACAAACCTGCATTGCTGAGTACTTTCCTGGCCGCGGCAATATCTTGCTGGGTGATGCCGCTAGCGGCCGGATACAGCATGGTCGATATCTTGATCGGCAAGTCGAAGTCTTCGGAAAGCGCCACCAGATACCCGAGATACACTTCAATCTCATCACAGAAATTCATGGTGGCCACCTTGTCCTTGGCCAGCCGGCTAAGCACGTCCAGCCGATACTGGCCCTTGCACAGATCAACCAGCGCTGACGGATTGGCGTCAAATTCGCCGGCATGGATCGCGGCTTGCATGCGGCGGCTCAGGCACAGCGTTTCCATGTCCAGCAGCCGCAAGGCAACGCGGTCGCCGCAGGTCTCCACCGCCTCGAACGCGAGGTTGAAGCAATCTTCGCGCAAGGCCGGATCGTCCTGAAGCTGGGCGAGCAACTCGACGACGCGCTGTTTGGTTGCCGCCCTGATGGCAGGCGACGCGTGGCGGTAGTCGTTGGTCTCGCGCATGCGCGATAAAAAGGTGGCGAACTGGCTGGCGTTGTCCTGCCTCGGCAGCTCGGCCCACACTGCCGGGTTCAGTGCTTCCGACTCCGGTGAACTGACTTCGGCGCGCCAGCCGGCGACAGCCTGGTCCAGTGCGACGGGCTGGGTCACGACTGGTGGTGCTGCCATCGAATAGTAGATGCGTGGTCCATCATAGTCATGCCGGTTGAGGGTCTCGATGAGTCGGTTGCGTACGGCCTCCGACAAGCGGCTGGCATCAAGAGTAATGGCACAGTCGCGATGCAATTCAAGCAGGTCTTCCGGCAGGCTGGTGAGCGGCACGCGAGTCAGAGACAGTATCCGTAATTGCTGCAGATGGGCTAACCTTGGCAGCGTGCTGACGCCGTAGCATCCCGACAAAGTCAAGTTAGTCAGGAGCGCGCATTGCGATACATCCGGGGGGGTCGTGACATGTTCGCAAGCCCCCATATCCAGGCGAGTCAGCAGCGGGCATTGCGACACATCAGGGGGTGTCGTGACATTCCTGAAATACGTCATATCCAGGATAGTCAGCTGTGGACATTGCGACACATCCGGAGGTGTGGTGATATTTGTGCAACCCGTCGTATTCAGGCGAGTCAGTAGCGGACATTGCGACACATCAGGGGGTATCGTGACATTCCAGCAATGCGTCATATTGAGGGTAGTCAGCTGCGGACATTGGGACACATCAGGGGGGGGCGTGACATTCCCGCAATATGTCATATTCAAGGTGCTCAGTAGCGGACATTGCGACACATCCGGGGCTGTCGTGACATTCTCGCAATGCGACATATCCAGTGTAGTCAGCAGTGGGCATTGCGACACATCCGGCGGGGTCGTGACATTGCGGCAATACGACATATCCAGGTTAGTCAGCTGCGGACATTGCGACACATCCGGGGCTGTCGTGACATTCTCGCAACTCCGTATATTCAAGTTTGTCAGCTGCAGGCATTGAGACACATCCGGGGGTGTCCTGACATTGCGGCAATACGACATATTCAGCTCAGTCAGCAGCGGGCATTGCGACAGATCCGGGGGTGTCGTGGCATTGCGGCAATGCGACATATCCAGGGTAGTCAGCAGCGGGCAGTGCGACAGATCCGGAGGGGCCGTGACGTTGTGGCAATACGCCATATTCAAGGTAGTCAACAGCGGGCGGTCCGATACATCCGGGGGTGTCGTGAGCGCGTAGCATCCAGACATATTCAACGAAACTGCCGTTGCAGGAATCGGCGGCAGGCTTGTCAACCTGTAACGGCTTCCGGTCACCAATTGAGTCGCGTCCGGATTTGTCCAGCATTGCCTGAATAATTCGCCGACTGCGCTTCGCTCCGACCGCTCGTCTTCGGGACTGCTGTCGATCCAGTTCTGGATTACGCGAAGGTGCTCTTCCAACGGTATCGATCGATCCTCCAACGGCTGAATCCATTCGCTGTCGCCTTGTATCGCAGCCGCATCAGGCGCAGGCCCCGTGGAAGAACCACTTGCTGCTGATGGCGCCGATGGAGCAAGCTGCCGTGGACTGTCGGGTGCAGCTTCCGGCAAAGATTGCACTGCAACTTCGACTCCCGGTTGGATGTTGATGACCGGGGCATCATCCGGCACGTTGCCGGGGACTGGCTGCCGCTGTTGCAATCGGGCTTGCGCCGCGCGCGCTCCGGGAAGACAGCAACACCGTGCACCCAGGTGTGCAGCGGCTGTCGGACGTTGACCAGCCTCTGCGGTCAACTCGAGTGGCGCGGGCGCGGGCTGCGGGGTAGTTTGCGGGCGGACTGGGGAAGGTGAATTTGATCTCATTTATCTACATCGGGCAGGTTATTGCGGAACCTGTGAGTAATCGCATGCGGGAATCGGTTCCGCCGGGCCGTGGTTTGCTTCAAATTCAGGAACCGGCAGATGTGACGATGCGAGTCGATTTCTGCAGGGCTCCTCCGATGCAATTCAAGCACAACACCGAGCGCCGCCATCACATTCCAAAGATGAAATTCAAGGTGCAGAATCGGGCAGGGGTTGGAATGCCGTCGTCTTCGGTTTTGAAGTGCAACATCACCCGTATCCGCAACTTAGCTGGTTCATCCGGTCAATACGCTGCTCGCGATCCGCTGACGAGGGGTTGACCTGCGCCCCACCGTTGTCGCAGCGTCACGTTGGCCAACAGCAAATAGCATAGGATGCCAACCGCCGCATCCGCCAAGGTCCTGAGTACGCCAACGTACAGACCCCATCCGCCTTACAGCCGATCCTGAACCCCTGACATTTATCAACATTCAATCAGGAGCACCGCATGGGCACTATTCTTTTGGTTATTCTTATCCTCGTCGTCATCGGCGCCCTCCCATCCTGGCCGCATAGTCGCAACTGGGGCTATGGGCCAAGCGGGATCACCGGTCTGATCGTCATCGTCCTGATTATCATGCTGCTGACTGGCCGACTGTAAGACGGGAGACAGCCGGCACAACCTTGCGCCGGCGTCGTATCCTCTGGAGAACTTCGATGCGTACAATGAAAGCGGCAGTGTTTCTCCGTCCAGGCAAGATTGCGCTGGAAGATAAGCCAATACCGTCGCCTGGACCAGGCGATGCCCTGATCAAGATCACCACCACCACCATCTGTGGCACCGATGTACACATCCTCAAGGGCGAGTACCCGGTTGTTGCCGGACTCACTATTGGTCATGAGCCGGTTGGCATCATCGAACAACTTGGCGTTGGCGTGACGGGCTATGCGGTCGGACAACGCGTCATCGTTGGCGCAATTACCCCGTGCGGACAGTGCCATCCCTGCCTTGACGGGCACACGTCGCAATGCGGCGGCAAGACGGCAGGCGGCTGGCGTTTCGGCAATACGATTGATGGCGCGCAGGCCGAATATCTGCTGGTACCCAACGCGACGGCCAATCTTGAAATCATTCCCGACGGCCTGACCGATGAACAGGTGCTGATGTGCCCCGACATCATGAGCACCGGTTTCGGTGGCGCTGAAAATGGCGAGATCAAAATCGGCGACACGGTGGTTGTTTTCGCGCAGGGTCCCATCGGCTTGTGCGCGACCGCCGGGGCCAAACTCAAGGGAGCGAGTCTGATCATCACCGTAGACAGCTCAGCATCCCGGCTTGCCGTGTCGAAGGAGCTGGGCGCCGATGTCACGATTGATTACACGCAGCAGGACCCGATAGCCGAAATCATGCGCTTGACCAACGGACGTGGTGTCGATGTCGCGATCGAAGCGCTGGGCACGCAAGTCACCTTTGAAAATTGTTTGCGCGTGCTCAAGCCAGGTGGAACGCTGTCAAGCCTCGGCGTGTACTCGGGCAAACTGACCCTGCCGCTGGATGCCTTCGCAGCCGGCCTGGGCGATTACCGGATCATCACGACACTGTGCGGCGGTGGCAAGGAACGCATGCGCCGTTTGCTCAATGTCGTAGCGTCAGGACGTGTCAATTTCAAGCCGATGGTCACCCATCGTTTTCGGCTCGATCAAATTGAACAGGCCTATGACCTGTTTGCCAATCAGCGCGATGGCGTGCTGAAGGTCGCGATCACACCCTGATCTGTTTTCTAATTTCCTGGAGCAAAAATGAATAATTCGTTTCCCGCCAACGTGGCGGTAGCGGCGCTGTGCGCCGTCTGCGTGCTGATCGCGACGGGGTGTAGCAAGCAGCCGGAAGCCGGCTCTGGCGCGCCACCCACCACCATCGGAACGGAAGTCGATGACGTCGTCATTGCGACCAAGGTCAAGACCGCACTGGCAACGATTGAAGGCATGAATGGCCTGCAAATCAAGGTCGACACCAACAAGGGCGTGGTCATGCTCAGCGGTTTCGCCGACAACCAGGAACAGCTCGATCGGAGTATCGTGGTTGCCAAGGGCGTGCCGGGTGTCACGGCGGTGGATAACCAGATGAGCCTGAAGCAGGGCGTGCAAAGCGCTGGCAACAAGATCGATGACAGTCTGGTGACCGCACGCGTCAAGGCGGCATTACTGGCCGACGATACGATGAAGAGTATCGATATCGCCGTCGCGACCCGCAAGGGCGAAGTGCAATTGAGTGGATTCGTCGATAACGATGCCCAACTCGCGCGCGCAATGGATATTTCCAAGGCGGTTGAAGGCGTTGGCAGCGTCGTCAACCACATGAGTCTGAAAAAATAAGAATCAGGAGCGTACATGTCCCAACTAACGACGGCGGAAATCGCCGAATTCGACACTGCATTGCAGTTGCGTAGCAGCGCATTGCTGGAAGCCATCCGTCAACATACCCAGCAGGCCACCCTGCCGGACGACAGCGTTGTCGGGGGTCTGGCGCCGGAGCCAGCGGAGCTGCAGGAATCAGAACAGCAGAATGATGTCGGCACTGCGCAATTGGCGCTTGAATACGCTGAAATGGCGGAGATCACCGGCGCGCTGAAACGCATCGAAGACGGCACATATGGCATCTGCACCGACTGCGGAAATGCCATCGCGCTGGCCCGATTGCGGGTGGTGCCAACGGCGCGCCACTGCATCAGCTGCCAGGAAGCCCTGGAAAAAACCAATCCGGGTACCTCGACTTGAGGACATGCCGCCACCCGATTCGATCCACCTGCAAAGGGGTACTGTCATGAGCTATCAAACCATTCTGGTCCACGTTGACGCGACCGAGCGCGCCCAGATCCGGATCGACATTGCCGCCCGCATGGCCGAAAGCAACGACGGCCATCTAGTTGGACTTGCCGCCACTGGTGTGTCGGGTCTGTTTTATCTGCCGGGAGCGATCGGCGAGTCAAATGTCGAACTGACCGCTGTCCTCGCGCTGTTGCAGCAACGCGCTGGATTCGCGCTCACGACGTTCGATGCCACCGTTGCCAAGACCGGATTACGCTCGTTCGAACGGCGCGTTTCCGACGACGAAGCGGGCGCTGCTGTCAGCCTGCAGGCGCGCTATAGCGACCTGGTGGTAATCGGCCAGACCGATCCTCAAGATGCTTCGCCGGCAGTGCGCGGCGATTTTCCCGAGTACGTCGTCATGCATGGTGGCCGGCCGGTGCTGGTGATTCCCTACGCGGGACGCATCGACTCGCTGGGCAAGCGAATCCTGGTGGCATGGGATGGCAGCATGCCCGCTACGCGTGCGGTGACCGCGGCAATTCCATTGTTGCAGCAGGCAGAACTGGTGCAGATCGTGATCTTCGATGCGCAACTTGATGCGCTCCGCCAGGGCGAGCAACCAGGTGCGGATATCGCGCTGTATCTTGCACGTCACGGCGTCAATGTCGAGGTAACGTCGCATTCCACCGACATCGGATCGCGCAGTGGCGGCACCGCAGATATCGACATCGGCAACGCGCTGCTGTCCTACGCAACCGACTGCAGCGCCGATCTGATCGTCATGGGCGCCTACACCCATTCGCGCTTTCGTGAAATCCTGTTGGGCGGGGTGACCAGCACCGTGCTGAAATCGATGACTATTCCGGTGCTGATGGCGCATTGACAGCGATCATGCATGACTCGGTGCGCCAGCGCACGGATTTGGCATGCGTATGCTATTACTCTCAGGCATCGGGTCTGATTCGGGACACGTTGACACCGCCCGCATTGGGCGTGCCCCAACAGCAAGGAGTTCGAGATGATGCTTAAAAAAATTCTGGTCACCGCCATTGCGTTCTCATTGACCGCGAGCAGCTTTGCTTTCGCGGACAACGATAACCGTGGCCGAGGCAATGGCAATGGCGACGGACGCTATGAGCGTCGCGATGACCGTCGCGATGATCGCCGTGACGACCCTCGCGATGATCGGCACGACAACAAGGAAAAGTTCGCCAACGGGCACGACAATGGCCGCCACAACGGCGAGCGCGGCGCCGGCCCGGATCACCGCTACTACCGTGGCGATCGCTTGCCCTATGAATATCGATCACGCCAGTATGTGGTGGACGATTGGCGCGGTCATCGCCTCAGTGCGCCACCACGTGGCTATCACTGGGTGCAGTCGGGCGGCGATTACATTCTGGTTGCCATCGCAACCGGCGTGATCCTGCAGTTGTTACTGACGAACTGACGTGCGCGCACCGGCTCGATGACGCCGGTGGACACTACCTTGCCAAAGCCGCCGAATCAGGCGGCTTTGCGCTTACACTGCGCTATGACCGAACCATCCCCTCATTTCCGTTTTCATGCATGATTTTCTGATGGTGTTTCTCGCCCTCCTGTTGGTTGTTCTCAACGGCTTCTTTGTGGCCGCCGAGTTCGGCCTCGTCAAACTGCGCCAGACCCGTATCCGTGCGATCGTTAAAACGCAAGGATTGCGCGGTCGTATCCTGGGCATCGTGCACGCCCAGCTCGACGCCTACCTGTCGGCCTGCCAACTCGGTATTACGCTGGCGTCGCTTGCCCTCGGTTGGGTTGGCGAGCCGGCGTTTGCGGGATTGCTGCACCCGTTGTTCGTGGCGCTGGGGATCACCTCGGAGAACTTCATTCATCTGGTGTCGTTCGGTTTTGCCTTCCTGACGATTTCATTCCTGCATATTGTGGTCGGTGAGTTGGCGCCAAAGTCGCTGGCGATCCGCAATCCGGAAATCATCGGCTTGTGGTGCGCGCTGCCGCTGTATGGTTTTTACTGGAGCATGTATCCGGTCATCTGGGTCCTCAACCAAAGCGCGAACGGGGTGCTTCGGCTGTTTGGGCTGAGCGGCGGGCATGGTCAGGACGCGCAGTATTCGGCCGACGAACTCAAGTTGATCTTGCGCAGCAGCCGGCCTGGCGAAAAATTCAATCGCGACGAGTGGAACGTACTGGCCCAGACGCTCGATTTCAGCGAACTTGATGTCGGCGACCTGATGCGGCCGGCGCACGAAATGGCGTCGCTGAGTGCAGGACAGTCGTTGCAGGAAAACCTAGCGGTGGTGTACCGCAGTCGCTATAGCCGTTACCCTTATTTCGACGCCGAAGGACGTGAACTGCTCGGTGTGATTCATTTGAAGGATCTGTTTCTGGCGCAGCAGGCCGGACTGCCAATCGACAATCTGCAGCAATATTTCCGACCCGCGCTGACGATTTCCCCGCGCATGCCGGCGCTCGAACTGTTTCGCCGGTTTCGCAAGGGGGCGCCGCATTTTGCGGTGGTGCGGCAGGAAGGGCAGAAGCCGGTCGGCTTCGTCACGCTCGACAATTTGCTGGGCGCCATGGTCGGTGAAATCCGCGACGAATTCCGCCAGAATGATCAGGACTGGGCGCGCCAGGATGATGGCACGCTGCTGGGGAAGGGCAGTTTGCCCATCTTTACGCTGGAACGCATCCTCGGCATCGACATCGAGAATGAAGAACTCGATCTTGACGACATAGATTCCGTCGGTGGCCTGATCATGGCCAAGCTGGGCGATATCCCGAGCGAAGGTCAGCGCATCGACTTTGCGCAGTTTCATGTCGTGGTCAAAAAAATGAACGGGCCGCGCATCGTGATGGTGAAGGTGACGCCGAAGGCGGTGGATGTGGATGACTTCGGTTTGTCGGGCTGAGCGGATAAAATAGCGCCACTTCCAACTCACCCCCAACCATCATGACTCAAGATGAACTCAAACAGGCCGTTGCCCGCGCCGCCATCGATTACGTAGTCGATGGCGCCATCGTTGGCGTCGGCACCGGCTCGACCGCCAATTTCTTCATCGATGAACTGGCGAAGATCAAACACAGGATCAAGGGTGCCGTTGCGTCCTCGGAAGGAACCGCGGTGCGGCTGGCGGCCCATGGCATTGCCGTGTTCGACCTGAATGACGTCGATGCGATGCCGGTCTATATCGACGGTGCCGACGAAATTACCGCGTCGGGCGCGATGATCAAGGGCGGTGGTGCAGCCCTGACGCGCGAGAAAATCGTCGCCTCGGTGGCGACAAAATTCATCTGCATTGCCGATGGCTCAAAGCTGGTGGATGTGCTGGGTGCGTTTGCGTTGCCGGTCGAGGTGATTCCGATGGCGCGGGCAGTGGTTGCGCGCAAGCTCGCCGCGCTGGGTGGCACGCCACGCTTGCGGGTCAAGGACAATCAGCCGGTGCTGACCGATAACGGCAATGTGATCATTGACGTGGTCGGACTGCACATCGCCGATCCGGTCGCGCTCGAGCGTGACATCAACATGATTGCCGGCGTCGTGACCGTCGGCTTGTTTGCCGAGCGCGGCGCCGATGTGGCGCTGCTCGGCACGGCCGACGGCGTCAGAACACTGACGTTCTGAGTCGCAGGCGCGCCAGCGCAAAAATACGGTCAGTCGGCCGGCGGCACATAGCCTTGTGCCGCATCCGCGCCATCGCCAAAGAAATGTTTTTCCATTTGCGTGGCCAGATATTTGCGTGCGCGCAGATCGGCCAGGTTCAGGCGGTTCTCGTTGACCAACATGGTTTGATGCTTGAGCCAGGCCGCCCAGGCTTCCTTCGACACCGACTCCCAGATGCGTTTGCCGAGCTCGCCCGGATACGGTGGAAAGTCCAGCCCTTCGGCCTCTTTGTCGAGTTTGATGCAGTGAATCATGCGTGCCATGAGATGTTCCGTTCGTGAATTAAAGTGTTTTTACCAGCACCAGCGATTTGCGCTGCCAGTTATACATGTGTTGGCGATCCTTGGGCAGCGAGTCCAGCGGCGCGGCAACGAAGCCACGCTTGAGGAACCAGTGCGCGGTTCGGGTCGTCAGCACGAAGATTTTCTTGAAGCCTTCGGCGCGGGCGCGATTTTCCATATGCTTGAGGATGCGTTCGCCATCGCCTTGCGCCTGCACTTCCGGGTTCACGGTCAGGCAGGCCATTTCTGCCATTTTCTCGGCCGGGAACGGGTACAGCGCGGCGCAGCCGAAGATCACGCCATCGTGCTCGATGACGGAAAAATACTCGATCTCGCGTTCGATCAGTTCACGCCCGCGCTTGACCAGCGTGCCGTCGGCTTCCAGCGGTTCGATCAGTTTCAGAATGCCGCCGACGTCTTCGATGGTGGCTTCGCGCAGCGTTTCCAGATTCTGGTACGAGATCATCGTGCCGACGCCATCGTGCGTGAACAATTCCAGCAGGGCCGAGCCATCCATCGCAAAGGGCACGATGTGCGCGCGCGCCACGCCGCCGTTACACGCCTTGACCGCGTGTTGCAAATAAAAGATCGCGTCGCTCGGCAGGAATCCGGCCATCAGCACGGCTTCGGCCTGATGCGATGACAGTTCGCGAATTTCTTCGCCGCCGGCGTCGCGCATCAGCGGAATCTCGCTGATGAAAATGAGTTTGTCAGCGCGTAGTGCAATCGCCGCCGAAACGGCCACGTCTTCCATGGTCAGATTGAACATCTCGCCGGTCGGCGAAAAGCCCAGCGGCGACAGCAGCACCAGGCCGCCGGCATCCAGAATCGGGTGAATCGTTTCATAGGCAATCTTGCGCGCGACGCCGGTCAATTCGAGATCGACGCCATCGATGACCCCCAGCGGCCGGGCCGTGACGAAATTGCCCGAGATGATGCGGATCGCCGCGTGCGCCATCGGTGTGTTCGGCAAGCCTTGGCTGAATGCCGCTTCGATATCCAGGCGCAGTTCGCCGGCGGCCTCCTTGGCGCATTCGAGCGCGGCGCTGTCGGTGATGCGCAAACCGTTATGAAAATGTTCCTCGGCATTGCGCAACGCCAGCTGCTCGGCCACTTGCGGACGCGAGCCATGCACGATCACGACCTTGATCCCGAGCGCATGCAGCAGCGACAGATCCTGCGCCAGAACCGGCAGCGCACCGGCCATCACGAGCTCGCCCGGAAAGGCGACGACAAAGGTCTTGCCGCGAAAGGCATGAATGTAGGGTGCGACTGAACGCAGCCACTGAACGAACTCGACGGGGGTTTCCATGTTGCGCATTATAATTCGCTCCGCCATGACATCACCTGAACCGCAACAAAAAAGTCCCCCCCGTGCCGCCACCCGGGCACCCGGTCACAACCCAGCCCGTAACCCGGTGCGCAATCCGCTGCCTGCGATCCTTTATCCCGAGGAGTTGCCGGTGTCCGGCCGGCGCGAGGATATTGCCGCGGCACTGCGGGCGCATCAGGTCATCATCGTCTGCGGCGAAACCGGTTCCGGCAAGACCACCCAGTTGCCGAAGATTTGCCTGGAGCTTGGCCGCGGCGTGACCGGCCTGATCGGGCATACCCAACCGCGCCGGATTGCCGCTTCCTCGACCGCCAAGCGGATCGCGCAGGAACTCAATTCGCCGCTGGGCGAGCATGTCGGCTTCAAGGTGCGTTTCACCGACACCTTGTCTCCCGGCGCCTGGATCAAGCTGATGACCGACGGCATCCTGCTGGCCGAGACCCAGACCGATCCGCTGCTCAGGCAGTACGACACGATCATCATCGATGAGGCGCACGAACGCAGTCTCAACATCGATTTTCTGCTCGGCTACCTCAAGCAGTTGCTGCCCAAGCGGCCCGACCTGAAGGTCATCATCACCTCGGCCACCATCGACGCCGATCGCTTTGCGCGCCACTTCGGCACGGACGTCAAACCGGCGCCGGTGATCGAAGTCTCGGGACGGCTGTATCCGGTCGAAATCCGCTACCGCCCGGTCGATTCGAGCGACCGCAGCGAGGTCAAGCCGGGCGCCACGCCGAACACCGCGCAAAAGGAACGCGGACAGCGCGACCTGATGGACGCGATGGCGGAAGCCGTCGACGAACTGTGCCGGGTCGGCTCCGGCGACGTGCTGGTGTTTCTGCCGGGCGAACGCGAGATCCGCGATGCAGCCGAGACGCTGCGCAAGCATCATCCGCCGCACGTGGAAATCCTGCCGCTGTTTGCACGGCTGTCGGCGCAGGAGCAGGAGCGCGTGTTCAAGGTCTCGAATGCACGCCGCATCGTGCTGGCCACGAATGTGGCGGAAACCTCGCTGACGGTGCCCGGTATTCGGTACGTTGTCGACGCCGGGCTGGCGCGCGTGAAGCGCTACAGCTATCGCAACAAGGTCGAGCAATTGCAGATCGAGGCGATCGCGCAGTCGGCCGCCAACCAGCGTGCCGGCCGTTGCGGCCGGGTTGCCGCCGGGGTCTGCATTCGCCTGTATGAAGAAAAGGATTACCTGCAACGACCCGCCTTCACCGAGCCAGAGATCCTGCGCTCGTCGCTGGCATCGGTAATTCTGCGGATGAAGTCGCTGCATCTGACCGATGTCGAAACCTTTCCCTTCATTGAACCGCCGCCCGGTCGGGCGATTGCCGACGGCTACCAGCTGCTGCAGGAACTCGGCGCCGTCGATGACAACAACCAGCTGACCAAACTCGGCCGCCAGCTTGGCAAATTGCCACTCGATCCGCGCGTCGGGCGAATGATTCTGGCGGCGCTCGACAATGTCTGCCTGCGCGAAGTGCTGATCATCGCTGCCGCGTTGTCGGTGCAGGACCCGCGCGACCGCCCGCTGGAAGTGCAGGCCGCCGCCGACGCCGCCCACAAGAAATTCGCCGATGAGAAATCCGAATTCCAGAGTTATCTGAAAATCTGGAGCTGGTTCGAGGAAGCGATCGAGCACAAGAAGACCAACCGCCAGTTGCAAGACGCCTGCCGTGCCAATTTTCTGTCGCAGATGCGCTTGCGCGAATGGCGCGACGTGCATTCGCAACTGCTGACCATCGTCAAGGAGCAGGGCTGGCGTCTCAATGAGGCACCGGCCACCTATGAAAACCTGCACAGCGCCTTGCTGACCGGTCTGCTCGGCAACCTCGGCTTCAAGTCCGAGGAAGACACCCAGTATCTGGGCGCGCGCGGCATCAAGTTTCATATCTGGCCAGGTTCCAGCCTGCTCAAGAAGGCCGGCAAGTGGGTGATGGCCGCCGAGCTGGTCGACACCACGCGGCTGTATGCCCGCTGCGTCGCGCAGATTCAGCCGGAATGGCTGGAGCGGGTCGGCGCGCATCTGCTGAAGAAATCGTACGGTGAACCGCGCTGGGAAAAAAACAGTGCGCAGGTGACGGCGTTCGAGCGCGCCACCCTGTACGGGCTGGTGGTGTACAGCCAGCGGCGCATCAACTTTGGCCTGATCAATCCGGTCGAGGCGCGCGAAATTTTCATTCGCGATGCGCTGGTCGGCGCCGAGTTCGATACCCGCGCGCCATTTTTCGCCGCCAACAACAAGCTGATCCGCGACATCGAGAATCTCGAACACAAGTCGCGGCGGCTGGACGTGCTGGTCGATGATGAATTGATCGCCGCGTTTTACGACAAGCTGCTGCCGGCCGATGTCTGCAACGGCATCGGCTTCGAGAAGTGGCACAAGGACGCCACCCGCGACAATCCCAAGCTGCTGTTCCTGAATCGCGAAGACCTGATGCGGCACGAAGCGGCCGGCATCACCACCGATCTGTTTCCGAAGTTGCTGCCCGGCGTCGGCATCGACATGACGCTGACGTACCATTTCGAACCGGGGACGCCGCGCGATGGCGTGACGCTGGCCGTGCCGCTGTTTGCCTTGAACCAGTTGTCGGCCGCGCGTTGCGACTGGCTGGTGCCCGGCATGCTCAAGGAAAAAGTGCATCTGCTGCTCAAATCGCTGCCGCAAAAACTGCGGCGCCATTGCGTGCCCTTGCCGCAGTACGCCGCCGGCTTCATGGAGCGCATTGCCGCTGCCAATACCTTCGGCCGCGGCAGCCTGATCGAGGCGATCATCGCCGATGTGCGCACGCATGCCAGCATTACGCCGCTGGTCAGCGACTTCAAGGTGGAAACGCTGCCGGCGCATCACTTCATGAATTTCAAGGTGATCGACGAGCATGGCCGGCAGCTGGAGATGGGCCGCAACCTCGGCGCGCTGCAGGCCGAATTCGGCGGCCAGGCACGTGAGAGCTTTCAAAAAATGGCTGAGTCGACCGCGATCACGCAGACTGTGCCGACGGCCCGGGCGAGCGGCGGCGCTGCGGCGCTCAAGGCACCGGCCGTCAACGCCACCCAGCATCAGAACCTGACTGCCTGGACCTTTGGCGAACTGCCGGAGCTGCTGGAAATCCAGCAAGGCAAGCTCACGCTGATCGGCTTTCCGGCGCTGGTCGACAAAACCACGCACTGCGATCTGGAAGTGTTCGACGACCCGACCGAGGCGGAGCGCATTCATCGCGGCGGCCTGCGCCGCTTGCTGGCGCTGCAATTGCGCGAGCAATTGAAATACCTTGAAAAGAACATTCCGGGTTTGCAGCAGATGGGCATGCAGTTCATGGCGCTGGGTTCGCAGGAAGAATTGCGCGACCAGATTATCGAAGCCGGGCTGGAGCGCGCCTGTCTGCAGGAACCATTGCCACGCACTGCCAAGGAATTCGAGGCCCGCAAGGAGGCCGGCAAGTCTCGCCTCGGCCTGCTGGTCAACGAGATTGCCCGGCTGGTGGCGCAGGTGCTGACCGAATACCATGCGTTGCCAAAAAAATTGCAGGGCGCGAAAGGCCATCCGCAATCGGTCGCCGATATCCAGGCGCAGATGCAGGGCTTGCTGGGCAAGCGTTTCGTCACCGAAACCGGTTATGCGCATCTGACGCACTTTCCGCGCTATTTGAAGGCCATCAATGTGCGGTTGGAAAAGCTGCGTGCCGATCCGGCCCGCGATGTGCGCGCGATGACCGAGTGGCAGCAGGCCGCGGCATTATGGCAACGCGCTTCGAAGGAAAAACAGAGCGGCCGCAATGCCGATCCGAAGATGGCAGAGTTTCGCTGGCTGCTCGAGGAACTGCGCGTATCGCTGTTTGCGCAGGAGCTGAAAACGCCGATGCCGATCTCGGCAAAACGGCTGCAAAAGGTGTGGGAATCGATGCAGCGGTAGGACGTCTTGAGGGAGCACGCATGGACAGCATTGATCTCGAAGTTCTCAAAACCTGCCGCCAGTGGCTGCAGGAAGACAAACGCTGCGAGCTGGTCACGGTGATCCGCACCTGGGGGTCGAGTCCGCGTCCGCAGGGCGCGACGCTGGCCATTTGCGAGGACGGCCGGGTGGTCGGTTCGGTCTCCGGCGGTTGCATCGAAGACGATCTGATCGAACGTGTGCGACGCGATGGCATCACACGCACGTTGCCCGAGATTGTCATTTATGGCATCACCGCCGATGAGGCGCATCGCTTCGGCTTGCCTTGTGGCGGCACCATTGAGCTGGCGCTGGAGCCGCTCTCTGCACGCAGCCAGATCGAAGCGCTGCTGGCCCGGCTGGAGCGGCACGAACTGGTCTCGCGACGACTTGAACTGGCAACCGGGCAGGTCGTCTTGTCGCCTGTCAGCAGCGATGCCGGCCTGCAGATATCGGCGCAGGCGCTCACCACCATGCACGGGCCGCGCTGGCGTCTGCTGATCATCGGCGCAGGCCAGCTATCACGCTTCGTGGCGCAGATCGCCATGGGGATGGATTACCACGTCACCGTGTGCGACCCGCGCGAGGAGTACCGCGATGGCTGGCAGGTCGCCGGGATCGACGTGGTGCACGCGATGCCAGATGATCTGGTGCAGGAGATGCGGCTCGACAGCCATAGCGCGGTGGTGGCGCTGACGCACGACCCCAAGCTGGATGATCTGGCACTGATGGAGGCACTCAAGTCGGCGGCCTTTTATGTCGGCGCCATCGGCTCACGCCAGAACAATGCGAAACGGCGCGAGCGGCTCAAGCAGTTCGATGTGTCCGACGCGCAGTTGGCGAAACTGCATGGCCCGATTGGCCTCTACATCGGCAGCAAGACGCCGGCCGAGATTGCGATTTCGATCCTGGCGGAATTAACGGCGGTCAAGAATGGCGTGCTGGCGGGCGCAACCTTCGCGCGCCAGTCCTGACCGGCTTGTCGCTCGTAGCGTCCAGTCTGTTGCCGGCATGGTGAGCAAGTGTAAGTCGCGCAACAAATGAAGGAACCATCAACCGCAGTGCGGCCATTCACGTTAGCAGGGCAAATCGTGATCGCGGACGCACGCAGTACTTCTCGGTCCGCAACCTGTTGCGAGGTTTGCTATGACCTTCTCCTCCCGTCCATCCAAAGAGCTGGTGCGGCGCTATATGCATCAACGCCAGGCCGACCACAAACCCCCTCCCGATCAGAGCGAAGTCCGGCGTCAGCTGGGCTGGAACTTGCAGACGCCACGGCGACTGACCCGACCCTGACGATACGGGTCCATAACTTTGATGCAGCGCATGATGTGTTGCGACAGGTGCGCAATTGTTGACGATGCAAGCGATCCAACAATCCCGAGTGACCGCAAGGAGGGTTGATCATGCGTATCCCGGAGAAATTGCGCATCCCGTTATTGGTGTTCAGTCTGGAAGCCGCGATGTTGAGCGCGCTGGCCTTGATCTTTCTGGTGCTGGCACCGCACTGATGCAATTGGTTAATATGGGCCGATAGTCTGCGAAAACCTGCTGGGGCGGCACGGTATGTCTTACACTACTGCATCTGCAATCAAGCTGTTTTCCAGACTGGGCTCGTATCGTGAATGTATTGATCATCGATGACAATGAAATGACACGGACCGTGTTGCGCACAATTCTCGTCGCCGACGGCTACAGAATTATCGCAGAGGCAAGTAATGGCAAGGCTGGTGTGGAGCAGGCCATCAAACTCAAGCCGGATCTCGTCTTTCTGGATATCGAAATGCCCGATACCAGCGGCGTCGATGTTCTCAAGGAGCTGATGAAGGAACTGCCGAAGACCATCGTGCTGATGGTCAGTGGTTTGCGTGACGCCGAAACCATCAAGTCCTGCCTGGCCAGCGGTGCGGCGGGATTCATCATCAAGCCGTTCAATGCCGGCACCGTGCTGAAGGTCATGCGCGACGCAGTGATCCGGGCCGAGCAGCGCACGCCACCCACCCGCATTTCCTGAGTCTCAGGACGCCATCACGATCCACTGCGCCATTTTGCTGCGCAGGGCATCGGCGGTGTACGGTTTGGCAAGATAATCGTCCATGCCGGCTTCCTTGCAACGGTCCTCGTAGCCGGTTGTCGCGCTGGCGGTCAACGCGATGATCGGCAAATGACGGCGTTGCAGCCGCTGTTCGAGCGCCCGGTAGCGGCGCGTTGCTTCATAGCCATCCATCTCCGGCATCATGCAATCCATCAGCACCAGGTCGAAGCGCTCCTCCTGCAGTGCTGCAACAGCCTCCAGCCCGTTCACCACACTGGTGACATTGCACCCCAGTTTTTTCAGCAGGATCTCGGCCAGCCTGCGGTTGGCGGCGCCGTCTTCGACCAGTAGAATTTCGATCGATTTTCGCGCTGCAACGGCCACGACAAGCGTTTCCGGTTGCGCCGTGAGGTCGGGCGGCGGCACGAGAACGGGCGGCAGGCGATCCGACGCGCCCAGCACCTCGCACTCAATGGTGAATGTGAAGGTGGTGCCGCGCCCGGGTTCGCTGGCGATCACGATATCGCCCTCCATCAGGTTGACGATGCCCTTGGAGATCGCCAGGCCGAGGCCGGTGCCGCCGTATTTTCGGGTGATCGAGCTGTCGGCCTGGGTGAAGGGCTGGAACAGGTTTTTCTGGCTTTCCGGGTCGATGCCGATGCCGGTGTCGCGCACCGAGAATTGCAGCCGCGCATGCTGCGTAACCAGCGCCGGTTGATCGGCGACGCTGATGGCGATATCGATCTGGCCGGCGGCCGTGAACTTGATGGCGTTGCCGATCAAATTGGCCAGCACTTGTTGCAGCCTGACCGGGTCGCCCTTGACCGACACCGGCACGCGCGCATCGACCTGTACATTGATCATCAGGCCCTTGCTGCGCGCGCTTTCGCGATACAGCGTCTCGGCGTCGGCCAGCACGCGGCGCGGATTGAATGGCACCTGTTCCAGCTCAAGATGGCCGGACTCGACTTTCGAGAAATCCAGGATTTCATTGATGATCACCAGCAGGCCGGCGCCGGCATCGCGCACCGTGCTCGCGTATTCGCGCTGATCGGCGTCCAGGCGGGTTTCCAGGATCAGATCCGACATGCCCAGGATCGCGTTCATCGGGGTGCGGATTTCGTGACTCATGTTGGCCAGGAAGTTCGACTTGGCGCGATTGGCCTCCTCGGCCTGTTCCTTGAGAATCAGGTTCTGCTCCATGCTGCGTTCGCGCTGGCGCAGGATCCGCACCAGCAACGCAAAGGAAATGATCAGCGCCAGAATGCTGCCGATGGTGACACTGGCGATCAAGCCGGCCGACCGCCTCCAGCCGGCCAGGAACAGGTCATCGGTAATTGTCACGTTGACGAACAGGGGGTAGGTGTCCAGTACCCTTGTGGCTACCATTCGGAATGTCTTCTCGTTGTCTTGTGCAAAGCGCGGGCTACTGGTGAGAATGACGGCATTATTTTTTTTCATCTTTTCGATGATCTGGTAGGACCCGCCAGTCAGATTGGCTTTCCCCAGCAGTTCGTCTTTTTGCGGCCAGCGCGCCAGCAGCACATAGTCGCGCCGGTACAGGTTGAGCGCAGCCTTTTCATCGGGACTGATGCGGTTGTAGAAGTCAGTGATGAACTGGCACGACACGCCCACCAGCACCATGCCGATGAATTCGCCATGGGCTCCGTTCAGACGACGGCTGAGGTAGAACACCCACTTTCCATTGCCCTTGTTGCGTACCGGCTTGCTGATGAAGTCACCCAGGGCCGGATCATCGCGGCGCGCCTGAAAATAATCGCGATCGGCGAGATTGATTGGCGGCGGCGGATACGAGCGGGAAAAATTCAGGACGTCGCCATTGCTGGCAACGATCGTGGCAACGTCGATCTGCGGCGTGCTGCCGGTGCGATCCCGTAACATCTGGTTGATTTCCAGGGTGCCGGCCATGGCGCGCAAACCCGCCGCGTCGCGAATATTGGCGTCACGGGTGCGATCGACAATACCCTCGAGCACCAGGCGCGACGAATTCATCATCTGCGACGTGCTTTCGGCCAGGTTGACCGACAGGTTGTCCATCTGCTTGCGCCAGTCTGCGATGGCCTGTTCGCGCAGCAGCCAGACCGACACCACGGCGGCACCGGTAATGATGACGATCAGTGCGATGCAGACAGTAAAACCAATGCGGCTTGCGCGAATGCTGTTGAGATTCATCGATTGCGTCCTTCGTGCCCGAGTTTTGCTTCATTCCACCAATGCCATATGAACCTCACAGTTTGTTGATGAAATGCTGCATCTCGTCCTTTACCTGCTGCAATTCGTGATGGATCGCGGCGATCCGGTCTACATCGCAGGTGCATTGTTTTTTGCTGCATTCCAGTTCGACTGCGAGCAGCATTTCCACCAGCGCATCGGCGCCGAGCGGGCCAACCGTGCCCTTGAGCGAATGACTGCGAAAGCCCATCTGGGCCTGGTCTGCGGCTGCAGCGGCAGTGCGCAGATGCGCAAAAATCTCTGTGCTCTCGCGCATGAAAATTTCTGTCAGTTCGAGAAACACCTGGTTGTCGTGGTCGACCAGCTCCATCAGCTGGTCGGGTTGGCAATGGTGATAGGTGATGGCGGTCATACGGGGCTCGCTTTCGATGCGGGGATGCGGTGGGTTTGCAGGGATGGCGACTGATCAGACATCGGAACTGTCCGACACGATATGACCGGCATGCGCCGGTCGTGGTGCGCCATCGGCGTATTTTTCCAGAAGCTTTGCGAACACTTCTGCCTTGAAGGGTTTTGACAAGTAATCGTCCATGCCGCCGGCAATGCATTTTTCGCGATCGCCTTCGAGCGCATTGGCGGTCATGGCGACGACAATGGTTTTGCGCGGCTGCGTTTTTTCACGCTCGCGGATGATCGCCGTGGCATCGAATCCGCCCATGAGCGGCATTTGCAAATCCATCAGGATCAGATCGAAGTGCTGCTGGTGATGCAGCTCCAGCGCCTCGATGCCGTTGTTGGCAATGGTCAGGTGGTGGCCCCATTTTTTCAGCAGTGCCAGCGCCAGACGCTGGTTGAGTTGATTGTCTTCCACCAGCAGGATCTTCAGCGCCGCCACGGCGCCGGATTGTGCCGGTTGGGCCAACGCCGGCAAGCTGGCGGCGGGGCGATTGCGCTCGATGATCGCGCACATGACGCCATGCATCTCATCGTGACTGACGGGTTTGAAGAAATGGCCGCGAATGCCGAGCGCGCGATCCTGCTGCGCATCGCCGGTCGCACCCGACGAGGACAGCATGACTATCGGCGCCGGCGTACCGTCGGGCAGTGCCGCCAGCGCCGCTGCGGTAGCCAGGCCATTGAGCTCCGGCATGTCGTAGTCCAGCACGATGCAGTCGATCACGCCGGCATGGCTGGCGCAATACGCCACGGCCGCGGCGCCGGATTGCAGCGCGACGACATTGACCTGCCAGCGCGCGCACATGGCGCGCAGGATGGTCAGGCTGGTTAGGTTGTCATCCACCAGCATGACCGTGCGTCCGATCAGCGCGGGCGAGGCCTGCGCAGGCACGCTGTCGGTCGCAGCCAGTCCGGCGTGCAGCGTAACGGCAAAGGTGCTGCCATGGCCGACCGCGCTGGTGACGGAAATTTCGCCCCCCATCAGATGCACCAGCCGGCGCGTGATCGACAGGCCAAGTCCGGTGCCGCCGAAGCGCCGCGTGGTCGAGCCGTCTTCCTGTTCGAACGCCTCGAACACCAGCGCCTGCTTGTCCGGGGGAATACCGATGCCGGTGTCTGAGACGCTGATCTGCAGCCGCGCGCCATCGCTATCGAGGTCGAGCAGTTTTGCGCGCACCACGATTTCGCCGGTACTGGTGAACTTGATCGCGTTGCCGATCAGGTTGGTGAGGATCTGGCGAATCCGGCCCGGATCGCCGGTCAGATGGTGCGGCAGGTCAGGGTCCAGATCGAGCGCAAGTTCCAGTCCCTTTTCGTGCGCCCGCAGGGTCTGGGTGCGTAGCGTATCGGGCAGCAGCCGGCCGAAATCGAACGGGATCGATTCGAGCGTCATTTTGCCGGCCTCGATCTTTGAAAAATCCAGGATGTCGTTGATCACATCGAGCAAGGCATCGGCCGACGATCGCACCACCTCAAGGTATTCACGCTGGTGTGCTTCCAGCGCTGAATCGAGCACGAGGTCGGTCATGCCAATGATGCCATTCATCGGCGTGCGAATTTCGTGGCTCATGTTGGCCAGGAACTCACTCTTCGAACGGCTGGCTGACTCGGCCGTTTCCTTGGCGTGCAACAGGGCCCGCTCGGCTTCCTTGTGACCGGTAATGTCGACAACCGTGCCGACCAGTCCGATCAGGGTCCCGTCGGCCTTGCGCAGTGCGGCCTTGCTGAACAACACATCGACCGTGCGATCGACCAGCACCAGATGCGATTCGTAGGTCTGCGTGCCACGGCTGCGCAGCAGGTCCTGATCAAATTCGCGCGAAATGGCCGCGTTGTCCGGGTCCAGCAAATCCTCGACGGTTTTCCCCAGCAACGCGTCGGTGGTCACCGAAAAGAATTTGCAGAAGGCCTTGTTGAGCCGCAGATAGCGCCCCTGCGGATCTTTCAGGTACACCGGCAACGGAATGGCCTCGATCAGTGCATCGACAAAATTCAGGCTCTCGCGGATCTGCGCGGTTGCTTCGCGGCGTGCGGTGATGTCGGTCAGGCTGCCGGTCAGGCCGATCGGTTGGCCCTGTTCATCGGTTTCGATCTGGGCATTGACGTCGACCCAGCGATAGCCGCCGTCGCGCGTGCGATAGCGCACTTCGTGTCGCGTCACCATGTCAGTGCCGGCCATCAGTGCAATGAAGCCGGCACGGGAAAGATCCTGGTCGCGCTGGTAGATGTAGTCGACAAAGGAATGGCCGAGCACCTCCGGCACGGCAAAGCCGGTGATTGCGGTCCAGGCAGGATTGAGGAAGGTCCAGAGCCCGTCGCGGTCGGTCCGGAACACCACCTCGTTGAGACTGTTGACGACATTGCGGTACTGATGCTCGCTGCGGGAAATCTTCTCGGCCATCCGTTTGCGTTCGGTGATGTCGGTGCGAATCGCAATGTATTGATACGGTGTGCTGTCGGCATTGAGAAACGGCACGATGGTTGCATCGACCCAGTATTGCTGTCCCTGCTTGTTGAGATTGCAGATTTCACCGTGCCAGACCAGTCCGGCGCTGATGGTTTTCCAGAGACGCTCAAAAAATCCCTGCGGGTGATGGCCCGAGTTGATCAGGCGGTGATTCTTGCCCAACAGTTCCTTGCGCGAGTAACCGCTGATCTTGCAGAATTTGTCGTTGACGTACTGGATCTCGCCATCGATATTGGTGATGCTGATAATCGCGTGCTGATCCATCGCGAAGCGCTGGTTCACCAGTTCCAGGCGCCGCGCTTCCTGTTGCTTGACCAGCGTCGGCATCAGCGCTGACAGGCCTTCCAGGTCATCTGCACCCGGCAGTTGCATGCTCGACGCGCTGCGCTCGATGACGCTGCCGACGGCCTCGCGCAACGAATGCAGCACCCGGTTGCGCGAGGCAATGTCGTTGCGCATGCGCTCGTTGGCTTCACTGAGTTCGGCCGAGCCGATTTCGAGGCTGCGCGTGCGCAGCACCAGGTCGCGCTCGCTTTGCTCGTAGTTGCTGTCGATGGCGTTGACGAAGCGATCCAGATTGGCCAGGAAGCGCTGCAGCTCCGGCGCCGTGTCCGCATGCGCGGCCATGCTGGCGGCGGACTCGATCAGGCGGCCGAGGTCGGCCTCGCTCTCGATGCCGCAGACGCGCCGCAGTTGGCGTGCGAGCGTGCGGTTCATTGTCCTGCTTCGGACAGCCAGGTAATGGTCATGGTCTGGTTGTGCAGCCGGCAATCGCCATGAAATTCCGAGGCGGCGATCTCGCCATTGGAGTAGAAGCCGGTAACGGTCGAGTTCGCCCGCATCAGGGCGGCGACGGCTTCGACTTCCTCGTCGATGCGTTCGCCCATGACCAGCTTGCGTCCGACGCAGCTGATCAGTATGGCCAGGCTGTCGCCGCTGTCCGGGTGGATCGCGCTGGCCGCGATCGACGCCGCAGTCTCGGCACCCTCGATCAGTTTTTCGGTGCTTGAATGCATCAGCTTCAGATAGCCATCCGGATCAATGTCGCCCGCCAGTGTCAGCGAGCCGTCCTCTTCGTTGATGCCGAGGATGGTGCGAAAAATGCCGCTCTTCTGATGTTCGGCACCCAGCATTTCAAACGGAAACAGCAAGCCGGAGCCAGGCAGGTCACGCGCGTAATCGCCGAGATAGGCCTTGTAGATATCGAGCGCGCGCTTGCCGTCGAGCTCATACAGCACGTTGTCGGCGCAGCGCGTGACCTTGCGCGCCGGACCGAACGGTTGCCAGCCGGCCGAGCTGCCATAGGCGGTGCGCACATGTTCGCCATACAGGCCGACGGCGACAATGCGATTGTCGGCGCTGCCATCCGGCCCCAGCGTCCAGGTCTGCTTGAAGGCGCCACCATCGGCTGCCAGTCCGCCGGAAATCGAGACGCCACCCGGCAAGCCGGCCTGCAGCCCGGCCACCAGCGCACTGCCATTGATCGCCACGCCGGTGCCCAGCAACAGCACCGCGCTCAGGTCCTGATGGGGCAGCAACGCCGCCAGCCGTTGGCCTGCGCCGCCCGAATCCGACATGCCGGCGATCAACGTCGAGCAACATGCCAACGGTGTGTGCGCGAAGTTAATCGCGGTCACCACGCACGTGTGGTCGTAGACCCGGTCGACCGCGATTTCGCCGGCCGTCGAGCACCCGGCCACGACTGCAGCGGGAACCAGCTCGGCGAGCAGCGTCGCAAGATGGTTCGTACTGAAAAATTCGACGGCGCCGAAGACCAGCACCAGATCAGGTTGGAGCGCCCGCAACGGGGCCAGGGCGCTGGCGCAATCGGCTACGCCCTTGATAAGAATTTGATGGGTTTTCATGCGTATGCTCTACCTTCGCGGGGGGGCAGCGGAATGCGCGCAGATCGGCTCGCCTGCTTGTGTCACCGCGCCAGCTTGCCACATTTCTGGCTGGTAAAGTGTTGCTAAATTAAAATATTTTGATGGCCAACTGACGTCCCGGTGCGCCAGTCAGCGTCCAACGCGCAGCCGGGTTGGCGTGGCGCCGACCCGCTGCGTATGCGCCAATGTCGCTGCTGCAGGATGCAGGCCGCCGGACAGCCTGAACACGCCGACGGTTTGCGCCAGGCGCGTGGCCTGTTGCGACAGGCTGGTCGCGGCGGCCGCCGCCTGTTCAACCAGCGCTGCGTTCTGGTGCGTGGCTTCGTCCAGATGCATGACCGCCGCGTTGACCTGGTCGATGCCGGCATTCTGCGCATGCGATGCGGTCGACATGTCGCGCATGATGTCGGTCACCCGCAGTACCGAGTTGACGATGTCGCCCATCGTGCTGCCGGCCTGGTTCACCAGCGCGGTGCCATGGCTGACCTTGTCGACCGACTCATCGATGAGTCGCTTGATCTCGCGCGCCGCCTGGGCCGTGCGTTGCGCCAGGTGCCGCACTTCACCGGCAACGACGGCGAAGCCACGCCCCTGTTCGCCGGCACGGGCGGCTTCGACCGCCGCATTCAACGCCAGGATGTTGGTCTGGAAAGCGATGCCGTCGATCAAACCGATGATGTCGGCAATCTTGCGGCCGGAGTCGCTGATTTCACCCATCGTCAGCACCACCTTGGCGACCACTTCGCCGCCTTCCACCGCCACGGCCGAGGCGGTGGCGGCGTACTGATTGGCTTGCTCGGCGTTGGCAGCATTCTGTTTGACGGTCACGCCGAATTGCGCCATGTTGGCGGCGGTTTCTTCGAGGCGCGCCGCCTGCGATTCGGTGCGGCCGGACAGGTCGGTGTTGCCGCTGGCGATTTCCCTGGTGGCCGTCGCAATCGATTCGACGCTGGTACGCACGTCGCCGATGGTCGCCTGCAAATTGACATTCATCTGCTGCAGGACATCAATGAACTGGCCCAGCTCATCATCGTCGCTGGCCGTGAACTTCTGGCGCAGATCACCGCCGGCAAGGGCGCGCGCCACCTCGGTGGCGTTGCGCAATGGGTGTACCAGCGTGCGCACCTGCCAGATCCAGAGCGACACGTGCGCCACCAGACCGGCACCGATTGCCGCCAGCAGCCAGTAGCGTGCGCCGTTGCCTTGCTGCGTCAGGGCGGCCAGCCCCAGGCCCAGCACCAGCAGACAGCTCATCGCGCAGACGATCGCCAGCCGGATCGACAACGGCCAGTGCGCCAGTGCCGCGAGCGCGGCTCCGACGCCGGTGCGCGCGACCCGGCCACGACGCAGCGTGATGCCGTCGGCATGGCCGCTGGTGATGCGTGTGTAGAGCTGTTCGGCGGCGTCGATCTGTGCACGGGAAGGCTTGCTGCGCACCGACAGGTAGCCGGTAACCTGGCCCCGGTCGCGGATCGGAGTGACATTGGCGAGCACCCAGTAATGATCACCCTGCTTACTGCGATTCTTGACCACGCCGCTCCATGGCAGACCCTCTTTGAGGGTGGTCCACATATCGGCGAAGGCTTCGGCCGGCATGGATGGATGCCGCACGATGTTGTGCGGCGCGCCGATCAGTTCGGCGTCGGTGTAGCCGGCGACCTCGATGAAGTACGCATTGGCATAGGTGATGCGCCCCTTGGTGTCGGTGCGCGAGACGAGGAATTCGTCGTCGCGCAGCAGGATTTCGGTATTGGTGACGGGGAGGTTGGTGCGCATGACGACAATCCTTGTGGGTGACTTGAACCGATGGCAAGGCCCCACCCAAAAAGTTGCCTTAAGTCATCATTAGAGGCATCGTCTCAGCATGTGGGCAGGCCATATTTGATTTGGATCAAATACTGCAGGGTAAGGCGGCGTCCGTCGTCAAACAACGCCCGGCGGACGATCAGGTTCTCCCGCTGGCCGCGCGCCACTTTCCCACTTGCCATGTCAATGCGAAAGCCGCTGCTGGCGGCGCGCCGGCGCGATGCTTGTGACGCGCATTTCCGGCACGGCCACCGCTTTCCGCGCCGCCGGCGCCAATGCGCCACTGCCACGCTGATCGAGTTTGAAGACACGCAAGGCGGCGACCAGGCTGTCGGTCTGGTCTTGCAGGCTGGTCGCCGCCGCCGCCTGTTCGACCAATGCTGCATTCTGCTGCGTCACCTCGTCCATCTGGGTGACTGCATCATTGACTTGCGCGATCCCGGCGCTCTGTTCGCGCGACGCCGCCGAAATATCGCCCATCATCTGGTTGACCTTGCTGACCGAACCGATGATGTCCTGCATGGTCGTCCCGGCGCGCGCGGCCAGTACCGTGCCGGCATTGATGCGATCAATCGATACATCGATCAGTTGTTTGATTTCCTTGGATGCAGTCGCACTGGCCTCGGCAAGATTACGCACTTCCGACGCCACCACCGCGAACCCGCGGCCCTGTTCGCCGGCCCGGGCGGCCTCGACCGCGGCGTTGAGCGCCAGGATATTGGTCTGGAACGCGATGCCCTCGATGATGCCGATGATGTCGACGATCTTCTTCGATGCCGCGCCGATGTCATTCATGATGTCGACCACTTCGGTGACGACCGCGCCGCCGGTGCTGGCCACCTGCGAGGCGGTGCTTGCCATCTGCGTGGCCTGGTCCGCATTGCCTGAGTTCTGCTGCACGGTTGACGCCAGTTCCTCCATGCTCGAGGCGGTCTCCTCCAGCGCCGAGGCTTGCGATTCGGTGCGGCCGGACAGATCCATGTTGCCAGTCGCAATTTCGCGGGTTGCGACACCGATCTCCTGCGAATTTCGGCGCACGTCGCCGACGATGGAGCGCAAGTTGACGCGCAACTGATTGAGTGCGCGCAGCAACTGGCCGGTTTCGTCGTGGCGATCGGTCTTGATTTCGCCGGTCAGGTCGCCGCCCGCCATGATCCTGGTGGCGGCGAGCGACTGGCGCACTGGGCCGAGTACCGTCGTTTCCAGCATGACCCAGAGTTGCACGCCGCTCAGCAACGCGACAATCGCCAGACCTTGCAACCAGGGGCGCATGTTCGTCGTGTTACTGCCGAACGCCAGGTTCAGCCCGAGCAGCGCCAGCGTGGCGAGCATCAGCGTCAGTGCAAATCCGATCCGTTTGCTGCTCGACAGGCTGGCCAGCTTGCCCAGCCTGGCCAGCACACCGGTCCTGACGCCGGCGCCGTTCTCGATGGCCATGCGTTCCGGATTGCCCGCCTTGAGCGAGGCATACAGACGCGTGGCAGCATCAACTTGCGCGCGCGTGGGCTTGGTGCGCACCGACATGAAGCCAACCGGCTTGCCGTTTTCGAACACCGGTGTGACATTGGCCTGCACCCAGTAATAATCGCCATTCTTGCAGCGGTTCTTCACCATGCCGCTCCATGGCTCGCCGCGCTTGATCGTGCTCCACAAATCGGCGAAGGCTTCCACCGGCATATCGGGGTGCCGGACAATGTTTTGTGGCGCGCCGATCAACTCTTCCAGCGTGAAGCCGCTGACTTCGACAAAGTAGGGATTGGCGTAGGTGATATTGCCTTGCAGATCGGTGGTCGAAACAATCGTTTCGGACTCGCTGATGTCGTACTGGGTGCTGGTGATCGGTGTGTTCAGTCGCATGGCATACTCTCCGGAAGCGTTGGGTGACGTCGAACAACGAGGTTTAAAAAGGTCGAACGGACAACTGAAAGTCGATCGGCGCCATTGGTAATTCTCCGGATTTCACCGTTCGGGCCAAGCTACACAGCGGTTTAAGAATTGTTAATGGCAATTTTTCTGGAACAATTAGTATCTGCGCGGCAAGCCCCGGGCGATAGCCGGTCGTAAAAAATTCGTTGCTTGATTGGAACAGGTACTGCAAGTTGTCACCCCATCCGGACTTTTTGATCCACCTCAATGTTTTAAGCGTGCGCTCTCCCTAGACTCGCTCCGGTCGGTTCTTCCGCCAATTCCTGACGTGACCGACCGCACGGAGTCCACCGATGACCGCATTTGCAGCACACGTTCCGGCTGTTGCCGGCGTCGAATTTGATGCGGCACTGATCGGCAAATTTCGCCAGCAGGGCCCGCGCTACACCTCGTATCCGACGGCCGACCGGTTCGTGGAAACGTTCAAGTACCGCGACTACCTGCAAGCGGTGGCCGGGCTGCGCACGCGCGGCAATCGCAAGCCGTTGTCGCTGTATCTGCACATCCCGTTTTGCGAATCCATCTGCTACTACTGCGCCTGCAACAAGATCGTCACCAAAAAGCATGAAAAGGCGGCGCTGTACCTGACCTACCTGAAGCGCGAAATCGAAATGCAGGGCCAGTTGTTCGCCGACATGAACCAGGTCGAGCAGCTGCATCTCGGCGGTGGCACGCCGACCTACTTTACCGATGCGCAGATGGCCGGACTGATGACGCATCTGCGGCGCTGGTTCAAGTTCGCGCCCGATGCGATCGGCGAATATTCGATCGAAGTCGATCCGCGCACCGTCACGCCGGAACGCGTGCACAGCCTGCGCGTGCAGGGTTTCAACCGGATCAGCCTGGGCGTGCAGGATTTCGATCCGGAAGTGCAAAAGGCGGTCAACCGCATCCAGCCCGAGGCGCAGACGCTGGCCATCATCGAGGCGGCGCGCGCGGCCGGCTATCGCTCGGTGAGCATCGATCTGATCTACGGCCTGCCCAAGCAGAATGTGATGACGATGGCGCAAACGCTGGCCAAGGTCATCGCCGCCAGCCCGGACCGCATTGCCATCTACAACTATGCGCACATGCCGCATCTGTTCAAGTCGCAGCGCCGCATTCATGAAGAAGACATGCCCAGTGGCGCGGCCAAGCTCGATATGCTGGCCTTGTGCATTCGGCGCCTGACCGACGCCGGCTACGTGTATATCGGCATGGACCATTTTGCGCGGCCCACCGACGATCTGGCGATCGCACAGCAGCAGGGCCGCCTGCATCGCAATTTCCAGGGCTACTCGACGCATGCCGAGCGCGACCTGGTGTCGTGCGGCGTCTCGGCCATCAGCGCGGTGTCGGGCACCTACAGCCAGAACGTGAAGACGCTGGAAGCGTATTACGAACACATCGACAACAACGAATTGCCGATTGCGCGCGGCATCCGGCTGGGCATGGATGATCTGCTGCGGCGTAGCATCATCGGCCAGTTGATGTGCAATTTCGAACTGTCGATTCCTGCCGTCGAGGAAGCCTGGCCGATCAACTTTGCCGAGTATTTCGCGCCGGAGCTGGCGCAGTTGCAGGCACTGGCCGAGGATGGCTTGCTGACATTGAGCAGCGATTGGTGTAGCGTCACTCCGCGCGGACGTTTGTTGATCCGCAATATCTGCATGGTGTTCGACCGCTATCTGAACCATGTCCCGGCGCATCCATTGCGCTATTCAAAAACCATTTGATGTGATCACACGTGACCGGTCCCAGCCTGTTTCCCGTATTCCTGATTGGCTTGCTCGGCAGCGTGCATTGCGTTGGCATGTGCGGCGGGATTGTTGGTGCGTTGTCGGTGGCGGCGCCGCGTGCGCGGCCGTTTCCGGTGGCGGTCATGACGGCGGCGTCGGAGCGCTCCGAACCCGCTGAACGGCTCTGGCGGGTGGCGTCGTATAACGCCGGCCGCATCGGCAGCTATGCCATTGCGGGCGCGATCGTCGGCGGCGCGGCGCGTGGCGCGCAGGCGATGACCGGACTGACGGCGTTGCAGGTGGGTGGCTACTGGCTGGCCAATCTGATGCTGGTGGCGCTCGGCCTGTACCTGATGGATGCCTGGCGCGGACTGAGCCGGCTCGAATCGCTGGGCCAGTCGCTGTGGCGGCACATCCAGCCGTTGACCAAACGCCTGCTGCCGCTCGACAGCCCGCTGAAGATGCTGGCCATGGGCGGCCTGTGGGGCTGGCTGCCGTGCGGCATGGTCTACAGCGTGCTGCTCACGGCCATGCTGACTGGCTCAGCGCTGTCTGGCGCCAGCGTGATGCTGGCGTTTGGTCTTGGCACGCTGCCGACCCTGCTGGCGATGGGGCTGGCCGGTGCGCAATTGCGCCAGTGGATGCAGCGCCGCGTGGTGCGGGTGCTGTGTGGACTGGTGGTGCTGCTGTTTGGCGTGGCCGGCCTGATGCGGGTGGCCGCTGGCATGCCGTTGAACTGGCTCGATGCGGTGTGCATTACGCCGATGACGGCGGTGGCGCCATGATGATGCGCGAGAACGCCGTGCTGGCGCAGCTGGCCGAAGCGGCGACCTGTTTTCACTGCGACCTGCCGGTGCCTCCGGACACGCACTGGCGCGTCGACATCGACGGTGCGGCGCAGCCGATGTGCTGTCCCGGTTGCGCCGCAGTGGCGCAGGCGATCGTTGACAGTGGCTTTGCCGATTACTACAGCACGCGCACCGGCTTTGCTGCGACCGCGACCCAGGCGGCCCTGGTTCCGCCCGAACTGCAGTTGTATGACAGCGCGAGCGGCACGTCCGACCCGGCCGACCCGAGCAACGTCGAAGCGACGTTCCTGATCGAAGGCATCCGTTGCGCTGCCTGTGTCTGGCTGATCGAACGCCGCTTGCTGCGACTGGCCGGCGTGCAGAGCGCCTTGATGAACGTCTCGACGGAACGGCTGCAGGTGTGCTGGCGCTCCGACCTGTGCAAGCCGAGCCAGATTGCGGCAACGCTGCGCGCCATCGGTTATGCCGCCTATCCTTTCGATCCGGTGCGGCACGGTGCGCAACTCGATCGCGCCAAAAGGACCCTGTTCCGCCAGTTGTTCATTGCCGGCCTGTGCATGATGCAGGTCATGATGTATGCGCTGCCGATGTATCTGGCGACCGATGGCACCATGGACGCCGACATGGCCGCCCTGATGCGCTGGGCCGGCTTGTTGCTGACTCTGCCGGCACTGACCTATTCGGCCCTGCCGTTTTATCGCGGCGCCTGGGTCAATCTGAAAAGCGGCATGCTCGGCATGGATGTACCGGTCGTGCTGGGAATTAGCGCGGCCTTCGTCGGCAGCGTGGTGGCGACCTGGCGCGGCGTCGGCGAGGTGTATTTCGATTCGATCACGATGTTCATTTTTCTGCTGCTGTGCAGCCGCTATCTGGAGCTGCTGGCGCGGCGCAAGGCAGCCTCGGCGCTGAGCCGCATGCAGAACGCGCTGCCGGCCTCGGCGCTGCGCTTGACCGGTTACCCGGATGCGCGCACGACCGAACTGGTCGCGCCGACCGCGCTGGCCGAAGGCGATCTGATTCTGATCCGGCCGGGTGACGCCGTTGCCGCCGATGGCATCATCATCGATGGCGCCAGCAGCGTCGACCTGTCGCTGCTGACCGGCGAGAGCCAGCCGCAGCATCGCCAGCCGGGCGACAGCTTGCCGGGCGGCGCGGTCAATGTCGGGCAACCAGTCGTGTTGCGCGTCACGTATGCGGCGCGCGACAGCACCCTGTCGGTGTTGATGAAACTGATCGAGCGGGCCGGGCAGGGCAAGCCGCAACTGGCCCAGTGGGCCGATCGCGTGGCGGCCTGGTTCGTCACGCTGCTGTTGCTGCTGGTGGTGATTGTCTTCGCGCTGTGGCAATGGATCGATCCGGCGCGATCGTGGCCGATTGCGATTGCCCTGCTGGTGGTGTCGTGCCCGTGCGCACTGTCGCTCGCCACCCCGACTGCGCTGGCTGCCGCGACCGACCGGCTGGTGCGGCGCGGTGTGCTGATCGTACAGTCGCATGTCCTCGAAACCCTGCAACGTGCAACCCACGTCATCTTCGACAAAACCGGCACGCTGACGCTCGGCCGGCCAATCTTGCGGCATGTGGACATGCTCGGCGCTGCATCCCGCGCATGGTGTCTGCAGCTCGCGGCCAGCCTTGAACAGTCCAGCGCACACCCGCTTGGGGCGGCCATCGTCGAGGCGGCCCGGGCGGATGCATCGCTGGCGCCGGGCGGGGCCGTGACCGACCTGCGGCATGTACCCGGCCAGGGGCTGGAGGGCAGTTTGGCGGGCGTGCGTTATCGACTCGGCTCGGCCGCCTTTGTGCAGGAAGTCACCGGCAGCGCTTGCGCCGAGGTGGCCAGTACCGAACTGACGGCGGTGTATCTGGGTGGTAGCGGCGGCTGGCTGGCGCGTTTCGATCTGGCCGATGGCCTGCGACCCGATGCGCTGGACGTGGTGCGGCAGCTGCAGGCCAGTGGCCGCACGGTGATTCTGCTGAGCGGCGACCAGCCCGGCGTGACGCAGTCGGTGGCGGCGGAGCTTGGCATCGGTACCGCACTGGGCGGTTGTCTGCCGCAGCAGAAGCTGGCCTACGTGCAGGCGTTGCAGCGCGACGGCGCGATTGTCGCGATGGTTGGCGATGGCATCAACGACGCGGCCGTCCTGAAGGGCGCCGATGTGTCATTTGCGATGGGCAGCGGCGCTGCGCTGGCACAGTTGCACGCTGACTGCGTGCTGCTGTCGGGGCGGCTGTCATCGGTATGCGAGGTCGCCGATGCGGCAAACCGGACCATTGCCGTGATTCACCAGAACCTGTGGTGGGCCAGCCTGTACAACCTGATCGCGATTCCGGCCGCGGCACTGGGCTGGCTCAATCCCTGGATGAGCGGCATTGGCATGTCGGTCAGTTCGGCAGTGGTGGTGGTCAACGCCTTGCGGCTGCGACGCGGCGGGCGCCCGATGCACACGGTGGGGGACTGACCATGGAAGCCCTGTATCTGCTGGTGCCGTTGAGCGTGGCGTTGGTGTTTCTGGCCATCCGGATCTTTTTCGGCATGTCCGACAGCGGTCAGTTCGATGACATGGTGGGGCCGGCGCTACGTATCCTGCAGGACGACGATCGTACCGTTGTCGAGGTTGACCGCCCGCCTGCGGAGCCAGCGCCGGAGCGGCTGCCCTGATCGGCATTGTTGTCGAAACGACCATCATATATCTGCTGCGGCATCGTCTTCTGCATCATCCGGCGTGCTATGTTTGCGAACAAACATGGCGGCGACTTCGACATCGTGCGTCACAATAACTACGTGCGGCATTGCGGCAAATGCGGCATCACCCCGATCGGTCAGTATGCGCAGATTTCTGTTTGCACCAGCATTTGACGCTCCCGGGGTGCGCACCAGCCTGTCCCTGCTGGTCATTGCATCAATTCTGCCGATCGCCCTGATTTCCATATTCCTGATGGTGCATTTCTATGCGCAGGAACGGGCGCAACTACTCAATAACGTGACCAGCGCCGCGCGCGGCATGATCGGCTCGGTGGACCGCGACATTGCCGTCACCACGGCGGCGTTGCAGGTGCTGGGCACCTCGCGCACGCTGCATGCCGGCAAATTGGCGGTGTTTCACGAACGGGCAATCAATGCATTGCGCGACATGAATGCGGAAAACATCGCGCTGATGGCGCCCAACGGACAACTGTTGCTGACCACTGCCCGCCGGTTCGGCGCGGTCCTGCCAAGTCTGGCAGATGAACCATCGTTGATGCGTGCGCTGGAGGTCGGCGGTCCGGCCGTGTCGGATCTGGTGTGGGGCAGGGTGTCGGGCCATTTCGTGGTGGCCGTCGAGGTGCCGGTGAAATGCGGCGCCAATAGCACCTGCTCACTGAACGCGACCATAACGCCTCAACGCTTTGCCCAAGTGCTCAAGGACCAGAAATTACCCGACACTTGGCGTGCGGCGTTGCTCGATCGCAATGGCACGATCGTCGCACGTAGTCATGATGCCGAAAAATTCGTCGGTAGAAAGGCGACAGCGGGCGTGCTGCGGCAGATCGGAATCAGTGCCGAGGGCCATGTTGAAACTACCACTCTGGAGGGCATCGCAGTGGTTGCTTCACATAGCCGTTCGCCAGTGAATAACTGGACAGTGGTCGTGGCAGTCCCGATCAATGAATTGTCTGCACAGCTGTGGCAAACGCTTGGCTGGCTGGTGGCTGCAACGGTGGCCGCGCTGATGATCGGATTGGCGCTGGCCTGGTTCCTCGGCGGGCGCATCGCCCGATCAATCACGGCACTGACCAAGCCGGCCATTGCGCTGGGTAGCGGCGATGTCCTGTCGATTCCGCCGATTGCCTTCAAGGAAGCCAACGAAATGCGCCAGGCGCTGCTCGATGCCGGCCTGACGCTGCATCAGGCGCGCCACGCCGCGCAGCATGATGTACTGACCGGATTACCCAACCGCACGTTGCTGGGCAAAGTCATCGGCGAGCAGTTGCAGCGCTGCGCCGTCGATGGCAGCACGCTGGTGATCCTGTATCTGGACCTGGACGGCTTCAAGGAGATCAACGACCAGCATGGTCACGCCATTGGCGACCAGCTGTTGCGCGAGGTCGGCACGCGCATCAGCGCGGCGGTGCGCGACGCCGACATGGTGGCGCGGCTCGGCGGCGATGAATTCGTCATCGTGCTGGCGCACTCCGACATGGACAGTGCCGCCGCCTTCGGCACCAGACTCATCGAGATCATCTCGACGCCATACCGGATCGCCGACATCGATGTGGAAATTTCGGCCAGCATCGGTATCGCCAGCTATCCATCGAGCGGCTCGGACCACGCCACCCTGCTCAAGATGGCCGACCAGGCGATGTACCAGGCCAAGCAGCGCGGCAAGCGCCAGGTGTGCGTGGCAACGGGCTAGGCATTGCCTGCGCGCGTTCGCCGAACCCGGCCATTGCGCTTGCACGATGACACACCGCAAGCAACCAGCCTGATCAACAGGTGTTGGTATTCGCGACGAATCTTGCCGATTTGATTCACATCAAGGATTTTGGGGAACCATCGCCATACCCTCCACTTGTCATCGTTGCAATCTCGGGGAGAACGTTTGTGGTCACAGAACAAAATTACAATTACAAGATCGTCAAGCAGTTTACGATCGCCACCGTGGTGTGGGGGGTGGTCGGCATGCTGGTCGGCCTCATCATCGCTGCGCAGCTGGCCTGGCCCGCGCTGAACTTCGACATCCCGTGGCTGACTTACGGTCGGCTGCGACCGTTGCATACCAATGCGGTGATCTTTGCGTTCGGCATCAGCGGCCTGTTTGCGACGTCCTACTACGTGGTGCAGCGCACCTGTCAGGTCAGACTGTTCTCGGACAAGCTGGCCGCCTTCACGTTCTGGGGCTGGCAAGCCGTCATTCTGTCGGCGGTGGTGACCTTGCCGATGGGCTTCACGCGCGGCAAGGAATACGCCGAACTCGAATGGCCGATCACGCTGCTGATCACGGTGGTCTGGCTGGTGTATGCGACGGTCTTTTTCGGCACGCTGATGAAGCGCAAGGTCAAGCACATCTACGTCGCCAACTGGTTCTTCGGCGCCTACATCATCGCGGTGGCGCTGCTGCATGTGGTCAACGGCATGAGCATGCCCGCCTCGCTGTTCAAATCCTATTCGGCCTACGCCGGCGTGCAGGATGCCATGATCCAGTGGTGGTACGGCCATAACGCAGTGGGCTTTATCCTCACCGCCGGTTACCTCGGCATGGTGTACTACTTCATTCCAAAGCAGGCCGAACGGCCGGTGTATTCGTATCAGCTGTCGATCGTGCATTTCTGGGCGCTGATCTTCACCTACATGTGGGCCGGTCCGCATCATCTGCATTACACCGCGCTGCCAGACTGGACCCAATCGATCGGCATGGTGTTTTCGCTGATCCTGCTGGCGCCAAGCTGGGGCGGCATGATCAATGGCGTGATGACCCTGTCGGGCGCCTGGCACAAGCTGCGTTCCGATCCGATCCTGAAGTTCATGATCGTGTCACTGTCCTTCTACGGCATGTCGACCTTCGAAGGTCCGATGATGTCCATCAAGACCGTCAATTCGCTGTCGCACTACACCGACTGGGGCATCGCCCACGTCCATTCCGGCGCACTCGGCTGGGTTGGCTTCATCACGATGGGCTCGATCTATTATCTGATCCCGCGCGTTTCCGGCAAGGTCGAGATGTGGAGCACACGCCTGGTCGACGCCCACTTCTGGGTTGCCACCATCGGCGTGGTGTTGTACATCGCGGCGATGTGGATTGCCGGTGTGATGCAGGGCCTGATGTGGCGCGCAGTCAATGACGATGGCACGCTGACCTACAGCTTTGTCGAAGGCGTCAAGGCGACCTATCCGTATTACGTGGTCCGGTTCACCGGCGGCTGGTTGTACCTGACGGGCATGTGCCTGATGGCTTACAACACGTTCATGACCATGCGTGGCGGGCAGGCTGTGCAAGCCCGCATCCCCGCACTGTCGCCAGCTCACATTTGATCCCGGAGTCCTCAATGAAATTTTCCCATGCATGGATCGAAAGCAATCCCTGGCTGCTGATTGGTCTGGTACTGCTGGTCATCAGTTTTGGCGGTGCGGTCGAAATCATCCCGCTGTTTTTCCAGAAAACCCTGACCGAGCCGGTCACCGGCCTCAAGCCCTACACGGCGCTGACGCTGACCGGGCGCGACATCTACATTCGCGAGGGTTGCTACGGTTGCCACTCGCAAATGATCCGGCCGTTCCGCGCCGAGACCGAACGTTATGGTCACTATTCGGTGGCGGGCGAGTCTGTCTACGACCATCCGTTCCAGTGGGGCTCCAAGCGCACCGGGCCGGACCTGGCCCGTGTCGGCGCGCGCTACAGCGATGACTGGCATCGCACGCATCTGAACAATCCGCGTGATCTGGTGCCGGAGTCGAACATGCCTGGCTATCCATGGCTGGCCAAGACCCCGCTCGACCCGGCCGAGGTGATCCCGAAAATGCACGCCTTGAAGCGTCTGGGCGTGCCGTATGCCGAGAGCGACATCGTCGCCGCGCCCGCCACGCTGGTGGGCAAGTCCGAACAGGATGCGTTGATCGCGTACCTGCAAGGACTCGGCACCCTGATCAAAACCAGGAACTAACATGACAATGACAACCCTGTTCGACAATGCCAGCAGCATCATGACCGTGATCAGTCTGGCGACCTTCCTCGGCATCCTGTGGTGGACCTTTGGGGTCAAGCGCAGCAGCGATTTCGACGCCGCCGCGCAGTTGCCGTTTGCCGACGAAGTTGACGGCGCACCAGAATCGGAGCGTCGTCATGGCTGATTTCACCAGTGGTTTCTGGAACATCTACATCACCGCGTTAACGCTGCTTGGCATCATCGGCTGCGGCCTGCTGCTGTGGTCGCAGTCGACCGGCAAAGCCCGGCCGGAAACACCGGGCAAGATCGACACCACCGGCCATGTCTGGGATGAAAATCTGACCGAGTTGAACACGCCCATGCCGCGCTGGTGGATGTGGTTGTTCTACATCACCATCGTGTTCGCGCTGCTGTACCTGTTTCTGTATCCGGGCCTCGGCTCGTATGCCGGAAAACTCGGCTGGAAGTCGAGCACCGAGTATCAAGAGGAACTGGTCAAGGCCGACGCGCAATACGGGCCGCTGTTCAACAAGTATCTGAAGCAGGATCTGAAGGTGGTGGCGGCTGATCCCCAGGCGCATGCGATTGGCGAGCGCCTGTTCCTGACCTACTGTTCGCAGTGCCATGGCTCGGACGCACACGGCAACCGCGGCATTCCGAATCTGACCGACAAGGACTGGTTGTACGGCGGCGAGCCGGAAACCATCGAGGCCACGCTGCTGGGCGGGCGCAACGGCATCATGCCGTCGATGGCCGCTGCGCTGGGCAGCGAGAAGGATGTCGACAACGTGGCGCACTATGCCTTGAGCCTGTCCGGTGGCCCTGCCGATCCGATCAAGGCCGCCAACGGCAAGGAGAAATTCGGTGCCTGTGCCGCTTGTCATGGCGCCGATGGCCATGGCAATCAGGCGATGGGCGCACCCAACCTGAGCGACAAGATCTGGCTTTATGGCGGTAATGTCGAGACCATCACGGAAGGCATCCGGAACGGGCGCAACAATGTGATGCCGGCGTTCAAGGATTTCCTCGGCGAAGCGAAGGTGCATGTCCTGGCAGCGTATGTCTGGAGCCTCTCGAATGACACCGCAGTGGTTGCAAAGTAGGGTCGGATGGCAAACAGCACACCTGAAGTAGCGGTAATCAAGATGTACGCCGCGCGCGAAGAAATTTTTCCGCGCGAGGCGAAGGGCCGCTATGCGACGTTGCGCTGGCTGTGCGTGTGGATGACCCAGATTGTCTTCTACGGCTTGCCGTGGTTGCACCTGAACGGCCGGCAGGCATTGCTGTTCGATCTGGGCGCCCGCAAGTTTTACATTTTCGGGCTGGTGCTGTGGCCACAGGATTTCATCTATCTGGCCGCGCTGCTGATCGTCTGTGCGTATGGATTGTTTCTGGTCACCGCGGTGGCCGGCCGGGTCTGGTGCGGGTTTGCCTGTCCGCAGACGGTGTACACCGAAATCTTCATGTGGATCGAACGCCGCATCGAAGGCACCCGCAGCGCCCGCATGCGCCTGGCCCGGCAACCCTGGACGATCGGAAAGATCAGCCGCAAGACCGCCAAGCACCTGGCCTGGGGCGTGGTGGCCTTGTGGACTGGCGTGACCTTTGTCGGTTATTTCACGCCGGTGCATACGCTGCTGCATGGCATTGCCAACGTCACGCTCGGACCGTGGGAGTGGTTCTGGGTGTTGTTCTACGCCTTCGCCACCTATGGCAATGCCGGCTGGATGCGCGAACAGGTCTGCAAATACATGTGTCCGTATGCGCGTTTCCAGAGTGCGATGTTCGACAAGGACACCCTGATCATCACCTACGACAAGGAACGCGGTGAGCCACGCGGACCGCTGGCCAAAAAAGCTGCGCCCACCACGCCGCCGACCGGCGACTGCATCGATTGCGGATTGTGCGTGCAGGTTTGCCCAACCGGGATCGATATCCGTAACGGTTTGCAGTACGAGTGCATCGGCTGCGCTGCTTGCGTCGACGCGTGCAATTCGGTCATGGCCAAGATCGATTTGCCGGCCGGCCTGATCCGCTATTCGACCGACCATGCGATCGCCAGCCATTGGTCGATCGAGCAAATGCGTGCGCGCGTATTCCGGCCGCGCGTGCTGATCTATACCGCATTGCTGGCGCTGATCGTGACGGCGTTTTTTGTCTCGCTGTACGCGCGCACGCCGTTAAAGGTCGACGTGATTCGGGACCGTGGCGCAATGGGGCGCGTGGTCGATGATGATGTCATCGAAAATGTCTACCGGCTGCAGATCATGAACACCGGCGAAGCCAGCCATCATTACAAGCTCAGCGTCAGCGGCATTGACGGCATCGCACTGGCCTCGGCCGACGAGCTCGACCTGCTCGGGACCGGGGCGCGCGCGGTACCGGTGCGGGTGCATGTGCCGGCAGGGAAGGGCACGCCGGGGTCCAACAAGATTACCTTCACGCTGAAGGCAACCGATGGCGCGGATCTCCAGGTCAGCGAAAAAGCAGTGTTCTTTGTTCCGCGCAACGAGCACCATGACGATCACGAAAAACAGCACGACGAGCATCACTGAATGGACCTGCCAATGACATCGCACCGCACCCGAGTTCGACTCGACGACGCACCCTGGTATCGCCAGCGCTGGCCCTGGCTGATCATGCTGGGGCCATTTCTGGTGGTGCTGGCGGCGGTGTATTCCGGCTACCTGGCTTTCTCGCGCCAGGATGCCATGGTGGTGGACGACTACTACGCGAAAGGCAAGGCGATCAATCAGGATCTGCGGCGCGACCGCGTGGCGATCGAGCGCGGCCTGACGATGCGGGCCGATTACGATGCGATCAACGGTCGCTTCAACGGCGTCTTGCTCGAGCACGGCCAACCGATGACAGGCGCAATCCATCTGCATCTGGCCCATCCGACCCAGCCCGAAAAGGACCGCCATCTGGTCGCGCGACTCGACCCGCAAGGGCGCTTCAGTGTGCCGCTGCCATTGCCCGAACGGGCGCGCTGGACTGTGCTGGTCGAAGGTGACCAGCGCGACTGGCGTTTGAACGGTGACTGGAGCTGGCCACAGCAGCAGCAGGTTCAGATCAATGCAGATTTGCCGCCCGGCGGTTGAGGAATAACGATGGTGCGACTGGTAATAACGATCCTGTGGCCTGCGTTCCTGGTGGCGGCTGCCGCCACCGGCGCATTCTTTTCGTTGTTCGACCCTGGCGATCTGCTGCAACTGGTCGGCCACACTGAATTGCCGGCGCTGGCTGCTTATACGCTCGGATTCTTCTTTTTCTGGCTGGGGTGTTCCCTGGCCGGCATGCTGACTTACTATCTGAGTCACGTACCGAGCGACGTGCACCCGCCGTTCTGACAGGCCGTCACGTTGCAGCGGCGTTATGGAAATCGATCGATTTTTTGCGCGGTCATCGGTGTGGCGACCCGTGCCGTGACAGCGCACGCTGCGAAAGTGCAAACGCAATAGACGAAAGGGGCTGATGCCGCCGGTCTGGCGGCCATCCAGCGACTCTCGCACACTGCCCCCGCCGCTCCCTGCCGATGGTCCCGGTCCGTTTGCTCGGACGCGGACGCGGAGTCCCGATTCGCGCCGCGGTCGACCACCATGAGGCCCATCCAGAAGGGCATTGGATGCCAACCTTCCCGGGTGCGGGCAATGGCAAACATTCCGCAATCAGTTACAATTTGTTACTGAGGCGTCACGCCAATATTCTGTTTGTCAAGCGCGATGCCAGCCGGATCCACAGAGCGGATGCGCGAAACCGGCACAACCCTCCAGCTGCGGAAATATAGTGAAGAACACTGCTTTAATCAAAACCGTTGCCGCCAAAACCGGGCTGCTCGGCGCCGCAATGAAAGTCAAGACCAGCCCACCGCTGATCCTGATGTATCACGGCATTTCCAGGAACAGTGCCTCCAATGGCGCGCGCTCGATTGGAGGAAAACATATCGCTGTCGATTTGTTTGTCGATCAATTGCGGATCTTGCGGCGGTCGCGGCGGGTGGTCCCGATGGCTGACATGGTCCGCGAACTGTGCGCCGGCGAGGACATGCGCAACACCGTGGCGTTGACCTTCGACGACGGTTACGAAAACAATGCGCTGGTTGCGGCTCCGGTACTGGCCGACTTCAACATGACGGCGGCATTCTTCCTCATCACAGGGTTTATCGGCACCGACCGGTTCATGTGGACTGACCAGCTCGAAAAGGCATTCTCCGAGACGGCGCATGCCACGCTGCGGCTGCCGGATGACGGTGGCGAGGTATCCATCAGAACATTCGACGATAAGCAAAGAACGTTGCTGGCCATGAAAGCAAGCCTCAAGCGGAAAGAGCACCATCAGGTCGTTGACCTGGTCGAAAAAATTGCCAGCGCGCTCGGCCACACGCCTTGTCCGGCCGAGGGCGATTACCGGTTCATGTCGTGGGATCACGCGCGCGATCTGGTCCGGGCGGGTTTTGAAGTCGGTGCACACACCATCAACCACCCGATTCTGACGAATTTGCCGTTTGACGAGGCTGCCGCCGAAATCCTGGGAAGTCGCGACATGATCGTGCGCCAGACCGGTCAATGCAGCACCACATTCTGTTTTCCAAACGGCAAGTTGGCCGACATGAATCCACGTCTTCTTGAATTTTGCCGCCAGCATTTCGCGGCCGCGCTATCGACCGAGCGCGGCGCCGCCTCCGTCGATGATCTGTTTGAACTGAAGCGATTGTCGGCTTCGGGCTTGCAAAGCTCCGAGAATATGGAGTGGATGTTGTTAAGGGGATATTGAAAGTGTATTCTGACGTCCGCTTGAGAGCGTCCGGAAAAACATGCCGGGCGCGTCGTGCCCAGCCCTCCCGGCACGTCTTGCCGGATGTGCCAAGGCTGGTTTCCAGCGCGCCGTTGTTGTCCGGCTGCCCGGAAATCGGCATCCCAATCGTCCTCCGTTGTTGCGGAAACAAATACTGATATCACGGAGAGAGTTGAATGACTGGAAGCGACCCTGCATTTGGCTCGGCGCGGTTACTTGGTCAGGTCGAGTTTGCGCTCACGCTGCCTCCGACGCACCAGCCGCAAGATCTGCTGCCGAAAATGACCGGGCACCTGCGTCGGCATGTCCGCGCCTTTGATGCAAAAGAGGCATGTCCGGACTGGTGGGAGCCGCTTTATCGGATCGCCAGCAATGCGGCGATATTTTTGTCGCGCGACTGGATGGAAACCTGGATCGGAATCTACGGCGCTGAATTCACCGGCAACTGGGTCTGGTGGTCATGTAACGGGGTGGTCGTGGGCGGCTGCCTGTTGTTGAGAAAAACCGCGCGTATCAGTGTGTTCTTCATGCCAACGCTGTACTTGAACGCCGGCGGCGCCACATCGACGCGCTCACCACTTGCCGAACATAACGACGTGTTGTTCGCACCCGGCCATGAGGATGCCATTGTCAGCGACCTGACGGAATTTCTGTCGACGCTGGCGTGGAGCCGCATTGTCCTGAGCGGTTGTTGCGCCAATGGGATCATCGAACGGGTAATCGCTGCGATTCCACAGTCGCGATCGGACCTCGATCACAAGCCGGCGCCCTACGTGAATATCGAGAGCCTGCGCGATGCGCCGTTCCTGACGCAGGTATCGAGCAACACGCGTGCGCAAGTCAAGCGCTCGCAACGTGTTTACGAAGCCGAATCCGGACCGGTGTCGCTGGTGGCGGCGACCGATCTGGACACCGGCATGGAATTCTTTGACGAACTGGCCACGCTGCACAACGAACGCTGGGCCGGAAAAGGCGTGGCAGGATCGTTCTCCAGCCAGAGCGCTGTCGCGTTCCACCGCGCGCTGATTCGTCGCTTGTGGTCTTCTGGCGGCGTGAAGCTCCTGCGCGTCACGGCCGGCCAGAGCACAGTGGGTGTTTTGTATAATTTCATTTCCGACGGGGCAGTATTTTTTTATCAGTCGGGCTTCGCCTGGCAGCAGAACAGTCAATTGAAACCGGGTCTGTTGACCCATTGCCTGGCGATTGAACATTGCCGTATCGATGGCTTGCGTGAATATGACTTTCTTGCGGGCGATTCGCAGTACAAGCGTTCGTTGTCGACGCATCAGCGTCACCTGTTCTGGGCCACCGTTTATCGGGCCCGCGGCGGTGTAAAAGTGTTTTTGATGGCTCAGAAGTTCAAGCGGTTGTTGATGCGACTTCGGGCTCGTGCAATTGCGCGACTGCGCAAATGATCTGCGCTGACATGCTCTGCAGCCTGAGAGCCGACGCGCACAGCGATTCACCATGAGGAGACTGGGATGCCCGCCCAACGTCGTGCCAGCACACCCGGAATAAGCGTCGTCATACCCGCCTTTAACGCTGCGGCAACGCTCGAAGAGGCGCTGCACAGCGTTTTCTTGCAAACCACTACCATTCCCCTTGAAGTGATTGTCGTCGACGACGGCTCGACGGATGGCACCGCCGAGGTACTGCGCCGATTTGGAAGTGCCGTGACCACGCTGCACCAGCCCAATAGTGGCCTGGCCGAAGCCCGACGCGCCGGCATTGCGATGGCGCGCGGCGACTACATCGCGCTGTTCGACGCCGACGACATCTGTGAGCCGGAACGCCTTGCGATGCAATCGGCATACCTTGCGCAGCGCCCCGAGGTGCTTTTGGTGGCATCGGATTTTTCAGCGTTCAATGACGACGGCAGCCTTGGCGCATCCTTCGGCCAATCCTATTACGGGGCATTTCGTCGCTATCCGCGTGGCGTTCCCGATATCTTTTCGGTGCAGGAGGAGTTCGGCACGGCGCAAGGGACCAGCTCCGGGTGCAGCGTGGCCAGCTATCGTGGCCTGATCTACGAAAAACTGGTACTTGGCAATTTCATCCATCCGCCCACCGTGATGTTCCGGCGCACGGTGCTGGATCTGGTCGGCAATTTCGATCCGGAGGCAGGCTCGATGTGCGATTGGGACTGGATCATGCAGGTCGCGCGGCAAGGGCAGATCGGGTTCCTGAAACGGGATTTGCTGCGCTATCGCATCTCGTCAAGCCAGATGTCCGGTGCGCGGTATCGTTACCGCCGTGCGGTCGACATCATTCGTGTGCTGGAACGACTGCGGCGCAGGGATCCTGAAATCTATCAACTGCACCGGCGCGAATTCGATGAGAAGCAGGGTGCCTTCAGTCTCGACGCGGCCGATGCCGTGTGCGAAGAAGACCGCATCGCCGCGTTCGGCTGGCTCTGGCGCAGTGTGCTGCGTTACCGCCATGTCGAAACCCGGTCAGCGCGCATTCTGGCAAAGCTATGCATGCCGTCGTGGCTGCGCGGACTTGCGCGTCAGATTGGCAGCGGCGCGCCTGCGGCAGTGACTGAAGGGTGATGGCCGCCACGGACGTCGCGCCGTGTGCGCCCGATCACATCGGCGTGCAGTGTTCCGTTCCCGCCGCCAGACCCTTGAGCATGACCGGATCAAGCAGGCGCACCTCACGCTTGTCGACTTCCAGCCAGCCCTGTTTCTTGAAGCGCGACAGCAGGCGGCTGATGCTTTCGATCGTCAATCCGAGGTAGTTGCCGATATCCTCGCGCGACATGCGCAGCTGGAAGCAGGTCGACGAATAGCCGCGTGCGGCATAACGCGATGACAGGTTGACGAGGAAGGCGGCAAAGCGCTGTTCTGCGCGCATATTGCCAAGCAGCAGCATGACGTTCTGTTCGCGCATGATTTCCTGGCTCATGATGCGATGAAAGTGATGTAGCAAGGTCGGGATCTGCCCGAACAGTTCTTCCAGCCGGACGAATGGGATCTCGCACACCTCGCTGTCTTCCAGCGCCACGGCGTCGCAGTGGTGCTGTTCGGCGCTGATCGCATCCATGCCCAGCAATTCACCGGCCATTTGAAACCCCGTGATGTGGCTGTCGCCGCCGGCATCGACCTGGCAGGTCTTGAAATGACCAAAGCGCACTGCGTAGAGATTCCGAAAGGGATCATTCATCCGGTACAGCACCTCATCGCGGGCGATGCGTCTGCGGCGGCCGATGATCTGGTCGAGTTTGTTGATGTCCGCCTCATTCAGGCCCATCGGCAGGCACAACTGATGCATGCTGCAGCCGGCGCAGCTGGCCTTCAAAGCTGGAATGTTGATGACGGCGGGGGTGATGCGTGCAAGGGATTGGTCCATGCCTAGTGTGTACCATGAATATGCGCGGATTGCGCTGATTTCCAAGGATTGCTTTGCATGGAACCATGTTGCCATGCTTTTACACTTTCAAGCGCACACCGTGCGCCTGTGAATCGCATGCCTTTAGTGCCGATCAAAATGCTAGATGGAAACCAGCCGCAAGCAGTTGCGCTATGCGGCAATCCGGCTGCGTCGCTCGATGACCTGCCTGCGGTGCCCGCCGTTTTCTACTGCGGCGCGCGATCGGCTGCAAACAGTTTGTCATAGGCCGCCAGCAGGGTCTGGTGCATGGCGCTGCCCTGCATGTCAGGCCCGAGCGTGGCAAGGCCGAAGAAACGCTCCCTGCGGTCAAGCAGGGCGGCCGCCTGCCGCACCGTCTCAGGCCCGTACAAGAGATCCAGTGCCCGCCGGTGGTTTTCGGGATCGTCCAGATTGAGCAGGCTTTCGATGCAGCGATAGACCAGACGGCGCGCCGGATTCATTTGCTTGTACTGGTGGATCCAGTCGCAGCCCTCGCGGGTGGCTTCCTCGTCGCCGATTGCCAGTGCCAGCAGCGTCTTGAGCTCGCCGATACGCAGTTCCTTCCATGCAGTGCCAACCGGAATCGCCAGCCCGAGGATTTCCCACAACGGACGTTCGTCGTTCAGGTTCGAGGTTTGCAGATAGTCCAGCAGTTGCGCCGATTCGGCGTCATTGAGCGCATCGAGGCGCACCAGTGCCGGCCGGATGTCATTGCCGACACTGTTGTTTTCCCATTCCAGATCTTCCACCGGATAGATTTCCGACATGCCCGGCACCAGGATGCGGCAGCTGTACGCGCCTTGTTCGCTGAAGTCGGCAACGTAGATGTCCTTGCCCTCGGCATGCACGGCCTGGCACAACCAGTGGTAATCCTCTTCGGTGGTGTTGCTGAAGTTCCAGTCGGCGAACGGGAAGTCGGGCGTGTCGCCCAGGAAGTTCCAGCTGACCACGCCGCTTGAATCGACAAAATGAATTTCCAGATTGGCGACTGCGGTGATCTCATCCATGTCGAAACCGGGCTCCGGGAAACCTTCGAGCGATTCCAGCGCACGGCCTTGCAGCAGTTCGGTGAGTGCCCGTTCGAGCGCGATCTCGAAACGCGGATGGGCGCCGAAGCTGGCGAACACGCCCTGGTCCTTCGGGTGCAGCAGCGTCACGCACATGACCGGATACCGTCCGCCGAGCGAGGCGTCACGCACCAGAATGCCAAAGCCGGCTTCGCGCAGACCCTTGATGCCGGCGGCGATGCCCGGATAGCGCGCGATGACATCCTCGGGCACCTCGGGCAGGCACAGTCCTTCGCTGATGATGCGGTATTTGATGTGACGTTCGAAGATTTCCGAGAGTGCCTGGCTGCGTGCCTCCATCATCGTATTGCCCGCAGCCATGCCGTTGCTGACATACAGATTGCCGATGATGTTGACCGGAATCCAGGTCGCCGTGCCATCGCGCAGACGGGTGTAGGGCAGGGCACAGATGCCCCGTTCGACATTGCCTGAATTCAGATCGACCAGCACCTGGCTGTCGATTTCGCTGTCCGGGTTGTAGAAGGCATGTAGCTCGGGATTGAGCAGCTCGGTCGGCCAGCGGCCATCTTCGCTGGGGGCGAACCAGCGTTCTTGCGGGTAATGCACGAAAGGGCGGTTGGCGCGGGTCGCGCCGAGATAGAAATGGGTCCAGAAATAATGCGTGCCAAGGCGTTCGAAAAATTCGCCATAGGCGCTGGCACGGGCCGCCAGTTCAGTCGCCCCTTTTCCGTTGGAGAACAGCATCGGGCAATCGCGGTCGCGCATGTGGACCGACCAGATCGCTTCAACCGGATTCAACCAGGACGATTCGTCCAGCGTAAAGCCGCGTACGGCCAGTTTGGCCTGCATGGTGCGAATGGTGGATTCCAGTGAGGCGTCTTTGCCGGGGATAAAGCTTTCGGTTTGCATGGGGGACTCGGTGGGTTGTCTGGATGCGACGCACGCGATGGCCGCCGTCGGGTATGCGGATTTTACAGAGATGCGCGCCGCAGGGCGACTGGTAAATTGTCGCCGGCAGCGCGGCTGGTTGCAGCGGAAGGGTGACGCGACGCCAGCGGGGTGGCGCTATTTGGCGCGGCGTTCGATGCGCTCGGTGACATCCATGCCAATGCCGCGATAACCAATGAACCGACTTGACGAATCAAACATGGGTTCGCCACTGACCTGCAGGAATTGTTCGGTGCCATCCTGCTTGCTGCGGCTGTAAATGAAGTCGAGGAAAGGTCGGCGGTTGTGGATGTATTCGTTGAGCTGGTCACGCTGGGCGGTATTCCAGCGTCCGGGACTGGCCGGGTCGGGCGGGGTGGTCAGCCCGTCGGCGCCGATCCCGAGCATGTCATGGACCGGGCCGGAGGTGCGGATGAATTTGCCCTCGGCATCCTGCTCCCAGTACCAGTCCGAGGACAGTTCGGTAAAACTCCTGAAGCGGGCTTCGCTTTCGCGCAGTTCGGCGGTGCGTTCGGCCACGGTTTGTTCGAGCACCTTGTTGTAATTGCCGAGCCGCTTGTAGAGCAGACGCACTTCCAGCATGTTGTGAATGCGGGTTTGCACTTCGACAAGGTCAAACGGCTTGCTGACGAAATCCTTGGCGCCGGCCTGCAGCGCCCGCAGTTTGTGGCCGGGCTGGGCGGTAATGACGAGTACGGGCAGATAGCCGTTGGTTTCGATCCTTTGCAGCGCATCCATGACCTGGAATCCATCCATCTCCGGCATTTGCAGGTCCAGCAGGATCAGGTCGTACCGGTGTTCGGCGTACAGGTCGCAGACGCTGGTGGGATCCATGGTCGAACTGATATCTTGATAGCCAACGGCGCGCAACATCTGCTCCAGCAGAATCACATTGGCCTCCTGATCGTCCACGATCAGGATACTGGCGTTAAGCATTTCGGCGGCTTCAAGCATTGCGGTAATCCCAGAAAAAAGTGTGGTGCAGGTCGCCAATATTATGCGACAGGTTCAAGTGTCTTGTCCAAACCTCGCTGGTCGGCATGACGCAACGCCAGGTCCAGGGCTTCCATGAATTCCGGCACTTTGATCGGTTTTGTCAGATAACGGAAAAACCCGGCTTCCATGCCTTTCTCGATATCGCGCGGCACGGCATTGGCCGACAGTGCCATGACCGGGATGTGCGCGGTCTCAATATCCTCGCGCAAAATTGCCATGGCGCCGTAGCCGCTGATGCCGGGCAAATTGATATCCATCAGGATCACGTCCGGCTGGTAGGCACGCGCCAGCTGGATGCCTTGATGACCGTCGGTGGCGGACAGCAGCTTCAGGTCGCCACGGCGGGCGATCAACTGCTCGATCAGCGCCAGATTGGCCGGATTGTCTTCGACATACAGGATCGTGCGTTGCGGCGCCTGCTGCGGGCCGAGCGGATTTTGATCGGGCACATGGCTGTCGCCGTGTTCGCCAAATTCCAGTTCCGGAGCGTTGGCGCCGACCAGTTCCACCCAGAACACCGAACCGACGCCGACCGTGCTTTCGACACCGATGGTCCCGCCCATCAATTCGACCAGCTGCTTGGTCACCACCAGGCCAATTCCGGTACCCTCTTCGGCGCTGCTTTCCTGGCCCAGCCGGTTGAATGGCTGGAACAACTGGCCAACCTGTTCCGGTGTCAGTCCCATGCCGCTGTCGCGCACGCTGACGCGGACCCGGCCACTGCCATGCATGGTGCAGTCGACCGTGACGGCGCCGCCGATGCGATTGTATTTGGTGGCGTTCGACAGCAGGTTGATCATCACCTGCTTGACCCGCGTGCGGTCGGCATGGACATAAAACGGACTGGCCAACTGGGTGAAGACCATCTGGATGCCGCGTTTTTGCGCCTGCGGTTCGATCATCGCCTGGCAATCTGCCAGCACATCGGCCAGCGACATCGACTCGTGCGACATGGTGACCTTGCCGGACTCGATCATCGCCAGATCGAGGATTTCATTGATCAGTCGCAGCAGGTACCAGCCGCCCTTGAGGATCTGGTCGAGCGACAGCTGCTGGGCCGGCGTCGGCGGCGGCGCGCCGGAGGCCATCAGTTGGGCGAACCCCAGCACCGCATTGAGTGGCGTGCGCAATTCGTGACTCATGCTCGACAGGAATTCGGACTTGGCCAGGTTGGCCTTCTCGGCGGCGGCCTTGGCGCCTTCGAGCTCGAGGTTGTTTTCCTGCAGCGCCAGTTCGAACTGTTTGCGTTCGGTGACGTCGCGGGCGGCGGCAAACACGCCTTGCAGCTTGCGGTCGCGATCATGGAACGTGGTGGCGTTGTAGGACACCACGGTTTCGCGGCCGTCGCGCGCGTGTGCGGTGAGCTCGTAATTGGTGACCTTGCCTTCGCGCAGCACGCGCTTGATGGCGGCTTCGGCCCGCGCCGGGTCGGTGAAATAATCCTTGAACGGCGCGCCGATCAGCTCATCGCGGCTGCAACCGGTGAGTGCCTCCATTTGCTGGTTGACGTCGCTGATGATGCCGCGCGGATCGGTCGTCATCAAGGCATCGATATTCGACTCGATCAGGGAGCGCGTGTAGAACTGCTGGTCACGCAAACGCTGGTCGAGCAGCGCCTGTTCGGCTTCGACCTGCTTGCGGGCGGTGTTGTCGGTGCCGATCAGCAGATAACCGATGATCCGGTCGTCGGCGTCGCGCAAGGCCGTGACCGAGACGATCGCCGGGAAGCGGCTGCCGTCCTTGCGGATGTAGGTCATCTCGTAAATGTCTTCGATCCCGCGCGACGCCTTGAACACCAGCGCTTCAAAACCGGGTGTGATCGGCGTGTCGAGTTCCAGGCTCAGGGCTTCGGCTCGGGCAATGATTTCCTGCGGATCGGAGATGCCCGCCGGCGTAATCTTGTTGACCACCTCATCGGCACTGTAGCCAAGCATGGTTTCAGCGCCGACGTTGAAAATCTGGATCACGCCATCGGCATCGGTAGCAATGCTGGAAAAATTGGCGCTGTTGAAAATCGCATCCTGTAGCGCGCCAGCCTTGAGCAGTGGCTGTTGCGATTCCTGCAACGTAAGGTCGGCCGCCAATTGACGCCGTGTCACGTGCCGGATCCATAACGTCAGCAGCGCCAGGAACACCAGCAGTGCCGCAACGCTGAGGGTGATGATTTTGAGTCGCAACAGTTCGCTGTCTTTGCGCTGTGCCAGCAAACCCTGTTCGGCACGGGTCGCTTCGTCGATGATTTCCTGCACGCTTGCCGCCGCGATGCGTCCTGCATTGAACTGCGGCTGCGCCGCTGCAAAACCTTGTGCATCGAATGCCGCCTGGGTTTCTGTGAACATGCTCAGGCGTTGGGATACGGCAAGCTGCAGTCGGGTCATGCGCTCCTGCTCGGCGCGCTGATCCTGCGCCGACACCAGGATTTTCTGCATCATCGCAGTCGCTTGCGCAGCAGCCTGGTCGCGTTGTGTCAGAAACACCGGTTCGTGTGTCAGGAAATAACTGCCTTGGCGGTTTTCGGCGCGATCCAGTTTGTCGCGCAGTTGAGCGAGGTCGTCAATCAGGTTGTGGCCGCGACTGACCACGCGTGCCGCCGTGGCCGATTCGCTTGCATTGTTCCAGGTGATGCTGCCGACCAGCAGCAACACCAGCATGGTCGAGGCGAAACCGATCAGCATCGGTCGCTCGACGGATAACGGGGTTGATTTTGTCATGATGAATAACACTTCGTGGCAGACCAATGAGCGCAGGACCCGGCTCAAAGAAGGTGAAGGCAAAGCGCTTCCTGCCGCCGTGTCGGAGATGATCAATAACGTCCAGCAGAACCGGCCCTGCCAGGCAGGGTTTGCTGACCGGCCTAAACTGTTGTGGCGCCGCGTCCTTCTCGCTTGCGGACGTCGGATAACAAACGAACGAACTCTCTCTTGACGACGCCATAGCATTCACAGACGTCCTGTTCCAGTCCATCGCGGTCCAGCACCGTGATGTGGCCGCGCCGATAACTGATGAAGCCATGACTTTGCAGGCGCCCGGCGGCTTCGGTCACGCCTTCGCGACGCACCCCGAGCATGTTGGCGATCAGCTCCTGCGTCATGGTCAATTCATTCGATGGCATGCGGTCGAGCGTATGCAGCAGCCAACGGCACAGTTGCTGTTCGACGGTATGGTGGCGATTGCACACGGCAGTTTGCGACATGTGCGTGATCAACGCCTGGGTGTAACGCAACAGCAGACGCATCACCGGCCCGGCCCGGTTGAATTCATCGACCAGAATGTGCGCTTTCATGCGATAGCCAAACCCACTGGTCTGCACCACGGCGCGACTCGGCGTGGTGTCGCCACCCATCAGCAGCGGGATGCCGAGCACGCCTTCATTGCCAACGCCGGCGATCTCGGACGAGCCGCCATTTTCCAGCAAATAATGCAGCGAGATGATCGACGTGGTCGGAAAATAGACATGCTGCAGCTTGCCACCTGACTCGTACAGCACATCGCCCAGCCGCATCGGGACCAATTCGAGGTGCGGTTCGAGCGCCTCGCGATTGGCATCGAGAAGGGCGGCCAGCAGATGATTTTGTGAGGGCTCGTGAATGCTGGACATGATGGTGATTCGGATTCCAGTCGTAAACCGTTGAGGTGGCATATGACGCAAAAAAGCCGCCAAGAGCGACAAGGTAACATAATCTGCGGCCTACTCTGAGTAGTATCCACGTGCGAAACCAAGAGTATCAATGATGGTTTCGTCGCAGCATGAAAGCGGATTCCAAAATGCAAATATCCCGGGCAACATGCTAAGCCTTTGATCATTTCTTGCTCCCTTTTTGTGGCACCGCCCGCCCAGGTCTCAGCAAGGGACAGGCCGCGCTAAAACCGCTGCGGACAGGGTGAGTGGTTTCGGTTTTGGACTACGTATTGATGAGGAACCGACGACTACCGGATCGGGTGAGTGGGTACTCGGAAAGCAAGGTCGGCTGTTCCTTCAACAGAGTGGCGACATCTAGGCCGAGCCCGTCCTTGCTACGCTTCCAAGAAACGTCGCCGGTCTCGAATTTCGCCCGACTGGCACTGCCCATGCGTTGCTGAAGGCGTTGCTTCAGTTCGGACTCGATCTTTTCACGATTGGCGATGTCGTCACGAACAGCCACCAAGTCGGCGAACGTCGCGGACATGGTGCGGTCATCGGAAAGATCGATGGCGTCACCGGTGTCGCGCGGATACAAGCACTGCAACGCCATGGCGGCGGAATCGGAACCGTCCGCAGGCGGTGGCGTATCACTTTCCACGTAACTCCAGAATTTCCGTTCCAGCTCGATCAGGCGAGCGATCAGGGCATCGTCGCGTTCGATTCGGTGAATCCTGATTTCCTGTCCACACACCAGCACGCAAACATCCGCCGTGGTTTTTCCAGTCACGGCGAGCTGGTGCTGGACCTGGCACTGCACATACTAGGGAACGCCGTCACGCCATAAACGCGAGCCGAACTCGCCAGCGGTCTTGCATTCCAAGATCTGCACGTCGTCGGCGCCAACGACCGTGTAGTCCAGATTCGCCAGCATCCACGCATTGTTTGGGTCGGGATGCTGAAGAACTGCGTTGACACGTCTTACCCGATTGCCTGAACGCCTTGTGTAGTGCGCGGCCACGATCGGCTCCAACAACGACCCCCAGTACATCGGCGAGGTCTCATCCTTGGGATCGATCTTCGGCATACCTGCATCGCGGCCTGTCTTGACGAGCCAAAGTTCCAGTTGCGACTGGTACGGATTGAGCCCAACCGCCGCCGCCGCATCACTGCTGCCGATGCCGCCCTTTCGCACGTTCAGCCAGGCGTCCCGGCTCAGTTCCTTCGTTGAAACTAGCCTTAACGCTGGCCGGTGAGATTTTTCCGCAATCACTGCGTTGGTCATTTTCTAATCCTCCCAAAAGTGAAAAGGCCCGGCCGAGGGTTCGCTCAGCCGGGCTTTATGAGTGTCAAAACGCCTTGATCAGGCGATCATTAAAAGCGCCTGGTCAAGTGCCTTCTGCTTGAGCGCTGCCCCTTGCCCGAACCACGCGGATTCCAGTCGGTGATCCGTGCTCCTGGCGCGTCGTTCATGGTCAACAAATTCGGTAACAGCATTGAGCAGACCAAACGCCGTGCCCTTTGCCGATTCCATTTCTGCGCCCTTTCCCTGCCCGTCGAACAGAGCCATGGCTTTGGCCATCGCTCGCCCATTTGTACCTTGGGCGGTCGTCTTTTCGAGGTCGGATAAAACACGAAGAAAGTAGTTCGCCGCTTCGTGCGACATCACCTTCCGCTCGCTCAAACCCTTCATCCGGTACATGAAGGAGTCCCAAGTACCAACTGAGATCCCAAGTTGACGCTTAACCGATTGCGGATCGAACGACGTGTTGTGCGGAACTTTCACGGCTCCCGTGCTGCTGCCCAGCGCCACGGCTAGCGTGTTGTTGCATACGACCCGGATGCTGGTGAACTGCGCTGTGGTTGCCAGCGTACCGTCGCATGCTGTCGCTAGTAGCACGTAGGCATTGGTTACGTCATTGCCTTTGAGTGTGGACGATTGCCCTGTCCGTGCCAGCGCCCAAAGTTTCCGACCGCCCTTCAAAATTCCTGCGGTCTCAAGCTCAAAACCAGAAACTTCAGTGAGGTCGCGGTAGAACTCCAGAATTTCACTGGGCTGTACCACCTTGTAGCGTTGGCTTACGACCGACAGCGGCATGTTGGTGTCGGAACGAAACAACACCTTGTTTTCGGGGAACGATTCGATTGCGCCGAGCCCCCCGGCACTTTCCGTCATGTAACGTACTGGCGCTTCACGAATTTGCCAATCCATTCCGGACTGTTTTGCCCATACGTCTATGGGCTGGTGGGTGTCAAGCTTGTTGCCGAGCCCATGCCAAGGCGTTTCGCCGACGTATGCCATTTGTTCAAGAAGGTGCGCCATAAATAATTTCCTTTTCAGTTTGATAGATGCGTGCTGCGCTGCTGCGGTCAAGCAACATGAGAGGGCACAGGTAGTTGTGGGAGAAACGAAGAATGCGACGAGACCGGATGGCGGTCCATGTGAGGACATCGACCGCGATTGCTGACGGCTCGCTTTGCTGTGAACGGAGCCGGTCTACTTATTCAAAAGAGGGGTCATACATTCCAGCGGCATCCGTAGCGCTGAAACGGTTGCCGCAGGCTAGGCAGAGAAAATTCTTCAGTATATTCTCGTCAATAATTTCACCGAGACGAACGCCAGCGCTGGCGCCGACACCGCCACCAATAAGCGCGCCAACTATAGCGCCGGCGAAACCACCCAGAACGCCGCCTAGCGGGCCCATCGTCAGCCTGGCAATCATTCCCACCTCAGCGCCACTGGCAGCGCCTGTGACGCCGCAAGTGGCTCCAGCGATGGCGCCAATTGTGCAGCCTGTCTTTCGCGCGTAGTCCTTGGTCTCAACGCGAGCGGACTGACAATTTGGACATCGATATGTCATTTGGTCATGCTCCTCCTGGTAGTTTGAGAGAATGGAGGTCCGCCTGCGGGTCCAGCTCGTGTGCGGTGACCACGATTTGCGTTTCGTTGCACTCGTGCGATATAGCTGGCCAAGCTCGCAGCGGACAAGATCCCGGCTGCGAAGACGATAGCGAACGCTGCAAGATGTTCAAGCGGAGAATTATTTGGTTGCATGCTGAGTCCTCAGTAATGTCTTGAGCGTGATGGTTTTTATGAAAGCATGAATATGCAGGCATAAAGGTTGGCATCTGCCAACCTCAACAAGGTGATATGTGTCCAAGAAATTCTTGGGTAGTGCGTCGGGGAAATCGCGCCGAAGCTGTGGTGACGCCGGCCATACCGGTTGTTGCGCTTACAGTCGCGGCAACCGTGCGACACCGTGTAGAAGCACAGCATCAAAAGGGTCGTTTTTCAAGCGCCCGAATGCTAAAATGGTAGGTATTTTTTGCCCATAATAATTGCTTATGAGTCAACACTCTAGTAGGTGTGTCTCGTCAGATTGCCAGAGTGTCCATGAATGCAGTAGAAATCGAATCAGCAGTATCAGACTTAGCGCTTGCGCCGTTTGACCAAGCGGAGTTCCCGTTTGCATTCCTTCAAGCTTTTGGCAACAAGGACACGGCCCTAAAGCGCCTGCGCACTGGCAATAACAATACGTCGGATGTGCCTGGCGGCGTACTCCAACGCAACAATATCCATATCGCCGTTTGCGAAGTCGGCAACGTAGGCGCAACCCTAAAGGCATTGCGCAACAGCCCGGCCACCACAAAAGCCAAGGCGAAATTCATCCTCGCTACCGACGGGCAAACTCTTGAGGCCGAAGACCTAGCTGGCGGCGAAACCAAGACGTGCGACTATCCTGACTTCCCCAATCATTTCGGCTTCTTCCTGTCGCTGGCCGGTATCTCCACGATCAAGGAGATCAAGGACAACCCCATCGATGTGCGCGCCACCGGGCGCATGAATAAACTGTACGTCGAACTGCTGCGTGAAAACCCTGACTGGGCCACAAACGAGCGCCGCCACGACATGAACCATTTCATGGCCCGATTAGTATTCTGCTTCTTTGCCGAAGACACCGACATTTTCAATGGGGATGGGCTTTTCACCAAAGCAGTGGAGCAGATGAGCGAGCGCGACGGTTCCAACACCCACACGGTGCTGTCCGAGATGTTCCGAGCCATGAACGTGCCGACCCGTCACGAGGGGATGCTCGACAATCGGCATCGCGTGGCGGCTCAGCTGCGCCCCTGGGCCGATCAATTTCCGTATGTGAACGGCGGCCTATTCTCGGGCAGCACTGAAGTGCCACGCTTCACGCGAATGGCGCGAACTTACCTGCTTCATGCGGGCGGGCTGAACTGGAAACAGATCAACCCGGACATCTTCGGCAGCATGATTCAGGCTGTGGCCGACGACGAAGAGCGCGGCGCGTTGGGTATGCACTACACGAGCGTGCCCAACATTTTGAAGGTGTTGAATCCACTATTTTTGGATGACCTGCGCACACAGTTGGCCGAAGCCGGCGACAACGAGCGAAAGCTGTTGAACCTGCGCAAACGCATGGCGCGCATCCGTGTATTCGACCCGGCATGTGGCTCCGGCAACTTCCTGGTGATTGCCTACAAACAGATGCGTGAGATCGAAGCGAAAATTAACCGCAGCCGTGGTGAGTCGCATCTAGGCAGCGAGATACCATTGACCAACTTCCGAGGCATCGAGCTGCGCGATTTCCCAGCAGAGATTGCACGCCTTGCACTTATCATTGCTGAGTTTCAGTGCGATGTATTGTATCGCGGGCAAAAAGATGCGCTTGCTAAGGTCTTGCCGCTGGATGCCGAGAATTGGATCATATGCGGCAATGCGCTACGGCTGGATTGGTTGAGCATTTGCCCTCCCACAGGAACAGGCGTCAAGTTGATAGCTGATGACCTGTTCGGAACACCATTGAATCAAACGGAAATCGACTTCGAGAACGAAGGCGGCGAAACGTATATCTGTGGCAATCCACCGTATCTCGGTTCCACTTGGCAGACTGCTGAGCAGAAGGCGGAATTGGAGATCATTTTCGGTAAACGCGCCAAGAACTGGAAATCACTGGACTATGTGGCTGGTTGGTTTATGAAGGCTGCCGACTACGGCACCCGGACCAAAGCGACCGCCGCGTTTGTATCTACAAATTCCATTTGCCAGGGTTCTCAGGTGCCGATTCTCTGGCCATTGATTTTTGGCAGCAATCAGCAGATCGCATTTGCGCATACATCGTTTAAGTGGACAAATCTGGCAAGTCACAACGCGGGCGTGACCGTTGTAATTGTTGGCATTACCAATCAGACTGGAAAGGCACGTCGGTTATTTTCAGTTTCAGACGACGGTGGAACGATTGAAAAGCAGGCAGATTTTATCAACGCGTACTTGGTGACGGGCGCGAATGTGATGGCGGAAAAAGCAGCGCGCCCCTTCAGTGAACAAGCAGAAATGAGCTTTGGAAACAAGCCCGTCGATGGAGGACATCTACTGCTGACCAGAGATGAAGTCGATAAACTTGGCCTAACTCTTGAACAACAAGACCGCTTTATTCGCCGTATCTATGGTTCGGCGGAGTTCATTCGCGGCTTGGAGCGTTATTGCCTATGGATTGAAGACCGAAACTCAGATGAAGCGAAACGCATCACGACCATTTGGCATCGTATTGAAGGGGGAGGGTGTAAATAATTTTGTGTAAACGGTCATTTGGCAGGAGACTGCCGCCATCAAGGAGAAACAATGACCGTAGCAATGCGTAACAAGCGGGCC
>NZ_JAXCHT010000027.1:0-48061 GCF_035984655.1 Actimicrobium sp. GrIS 1.19
GGTGGCGTTTGTGTTGATGAGTGTGTTTCTCGATAACTTACATTTTATCAATCACTTACGGCATTCTTGCCCTTTTTTATGCAAAATTCAGGCTAGAGGCTCGGCGGCCGGACCGAGGTCGGGACGATTGGCGGGTGAACACGCGGATTGGACCAGCAGCACGGCGAGGCTGGTCAACGCGGCAGTGCGCCGGAAGCTGGCGGTCGAAGTCAATGTCATGGCAGTACGCATGCGCAGGTGAAAGTGCGCAATGGTAGCGATTTGCCACCGCCTGTTGGTTGTGCTGACAAGACGGGATTTCGCCAAAAACACGTATTGCCCGACCCATCCATGCAGTTGGCAACCAGTTGCTGATCCAGCGCAAGCAGCGCGACACGACTACTGCAACATGAATTCGTTGATGGACGTCTTCATTCTGATTCGGAGCGAAACCCTGATACGCGCAGTTCGTCGCTACCCGCGCGTCGGCAATCGCAGTCCATGAACTATTGCTGGTGGTGATGACGATGTCGCCGTCATGCATATTCCTTGTTGTGTCAAACGTGCCTAGTCGGTCTCAACCAGCGTCTGGTGCACGAATGCCGACAGGATCAGACGATCACTGACCGGCACATCGACGAATTCGAAACCATGCCGGTAGCCCTGTCCGGTTTCTGCCGGGATCACCGCGCGCAGCACGGTTTTCAGGTTCAGGAACGAATCCTGGTCGGCGACATGCAGCTTGAGCTTGATGCGGCCGGCCTCGCCCTTTTCGCCGAGCGGCTCCTTGGCCACCACGGAGGCGCCGCCCATCGACAGGTCGGTGATGGTACCGGCAGCATTGCGTTCGGGCGCACCGAGCAGGATCGCGGCGATCAGGCGCACCCCGACGCGCGAGGTCTGGCGTACGACGGTGCAACGCAGTTGCTTGGGATAGGATAAATGCAGGTACGGATGCGGCGTGTGCACCGATTTCACGGCAGAAGAAATGAAGGCGTAGGCTTTCTTGCCGGAGAAGGCGCGCGCCACGAAGGTCTGTCCCTCGCGAATCAATTCGTATTTGCCATCCACCGTGGGCGCCGTGACAAAGATCGTCTTGCCCTTGACGAAGCCGATCAGCTTGACCGAATAGCGCATGGCCGGCTTGTCCTGCAATTGCAGATAGAGCGTCTCGCCGATATGCCAGCGCACGTCCTCCATGTTGATGGCGATTTCGCTGGCGGCCGTTTCCGGTTTCGGCGGCGCGGTGACTTCCACCAGCCGGTTGACGTTCTGAATCGGCGGCAACGGCTTGGCCGGTGCGTCCCAGCTGGAATCCTGAAAGTACCCGGAGTCGAGCAGACCGGCAGCCTGGGCAGCATTTTCAATCACATAACCGGATGCCAGCAGCAAATTGCCATGCCAGTCATACACCGCGCGCGGCAGCGGCTTTCCCACTACCACTTCGGCCGCGCGCACAGGGATCAGGGAAACAGATTCGGTCATTCACATCTTTCCGGTAACGCCGACAGAGTCATAGCACTGGGTACGAGGGACAAAAGCGCGTCACAAGTATAACGGTATTTCATAGGCAAACCGGCAATCTTCACGCGTTGCACAGGCAATCCATTACACCGTCGCCTGGGCAAAAAAGGCCCGCACCGCGTCCAGCTCGCGGGTCCGCTTGAACGCCGGCAGACTCTGCCAGATGCGCTTGCCATAGGGCTTCGAAATCAGGCGCGGATCGCACAGCATCAGCACGCCGCGATCGGTTTCGTCGCGAATCAAACGACCGGCGCCCTGCTTCAGGTTGATGATCGCTTCCGGCAACTGATGATGCACGAAACCGTTCAGGCCCTTGCGTTCGAGTGCCGCGATGCGGGCCGCCAGCACCGGATCGTCCGGTGGCGAAAATGGCAACTTGTCGATGATCACCAGCGACAGGGCCTCGCCACGCACATCGACGCCTTCCCAGAAACTTTGGCTGCCAATCAGCACCGCATTGCCGGCCGCGCGAAACCGGTCAAGCAACTCGGTGCGCCCGGCTTCGCCTTGCACCATCAACGGAAACGGCAGATTACGCTGCGCGAATTCGAGCCGCAGGCGCTCGGCGGCGCGATTCACCGCGCGAATCGTGGTGCACAATAAAAAGGCGCGTCCGCCCGCCGCTTCAATTACCGGCAGCGCCGCATCCACCACGGCATCGGTGTAGTCCGGCGCACTCGGTTGCGGCAGATTATGGGGCACGTACAGCAAGCCCTGCTGCTCGTAATCGAACGGACTCGGCCACGACCTGGCGACCACATCCCACAGCCCCATTTGCGAATTGTAGTGATTGAAATCGTTCTTCACGGCCAGCGTGGCACTGGTAAAGATCCAGGTGCGCGGCGTGCCTTCGCGCTGCTTGTTGAAGATCGGCGCAATCGACAGCGGGGTCTGATGCAGCTGCAGCGAGGACGAAAAGGCTTCGACCCACAGTACTTTTTCCTGCTCCGCCTGCGGCGCTGCGGCAGCCTGGTCGCGCGCCGTGTTCCAGGCCGCCAGCTGGGTCTGCAAGGTGATCGCCCGCACCCGGCACTGCTCGATGGTCTCGGCCCGCTCGGCCTGCTTTTCGAGCACATCGATGAGCGTCTGCAGCGCCTCCTGCAAAGTCGTCATGGCCGGAAAAAAACTGCTCGACGGCGCGATCTGGCTGACCGCCAATCGCACGGCATCCTGTCCGAACGCCAGCCGCAAGTCGCGCGTGGCCTTCTCCACCGGCGCCACCACCTTGGCCCAGTCGGCGCCGGCGCGCGCGTGCGACAGGCCTTCGGCCAGCACGTCGCGGCATAGCTCAAGGATTTGCGAGGTCGAGACGGTATCGCCAAAAAACAGCGTGGCTGTCTCGGGCAGCTGGTGCGCCTCATCGAAAATGATGGTGTTGGCCGATGGCAGCAGCTCGGCCATGCCGGTTTCCTTCAGGGCGACATCGGCAAAGAACAGGTGATGGTTAACCACCACCACGTCGGCCTGCTGCGCCTCCTTGCGCGCCCGCATGACGAAACAGTCCTGGTAATACTGGCACTCCGAGCCCATGCAGGTGTCACGCGTGGAGGTGACCAGATTCCAGATCATGGCGTTCTCGGGCACCTTCGACAATTCGGCCTTGTCGCCGGTCGTGGTGGTTTTCATGAAGCGCGAAATTTCGCGCAGATTGCCGACGTCGTCGCGCGAGGTCAGGCGGCCGTTCTGCAGCGTGCGTTCCAGATGAAAATGACACAGGTAGTTGGCGCGCCCCTTGAGCAGGGCCACCGACACCGGCGCATTGAGCGCCTTGCGCACGGTCGGGATATCGCGCAGGAACAATTGGTCCTGCAAGTTTTTGGTACCGGTCGAGACGATCACCTTGCCACCCCACAGCAGGGCCGGCACCAGATAGGCAAAGGTCTTGCCGGTGCCGGTGCCGGCTTCGGCGATCAGGGTTTCCTGATTGGCGATGGCATGGCCGATGGCCTTGGCCATCTCGGTTTGCGCCGTCCGTGAACGGAACCCGCGCACGGCATGGCTGAGCGCGCCACCCTCGCCGAACAGGCGATCTACGTCGGCATCGTGGGCGCCGGCAGCGGGGACAACAGGAAGTTCGTCGGTCAAAATGACAATCGGTGAGGTGAAGCGGGAGCGGGAGCAGGCGACAAGGCGCGCATCAGGCCGGGATATCGGGAATCAGCTGCATTCTGAGCAAGGTGATGTGGTCCTTGAGCTGCAGCTTGCGTTTCTTGAGCCGCCGCAATTGCAATTCTTCATGGCGGGTGTCCCGCAACAAGGCGTCAATAACCGCATCCAGATCGCGATGTTCGACTTCCAGTTCAATGATGCGGCGACGCACGTCGTCTGATGGCGGGTTGATCATGGCCAATTGTGTCAGGTACTTACAAAAAAAGTGTGGATTTCGGTTGGGACAAAGTTTTGCTGTGCAATAATCTTTGGCATTGCGTGCAGTTTAATCTACCCCGGTGTATGAGCCAATACAAGATCGAAGCAGGAACAGGACAACATCTCGGTGACCGCCAGGAACAACAGGATCGGGTTGGCCTGTTTGCGGCACCGAAAGCGCCCGGCTACATGATGGCCGTGCTGGCCGACGGCATGGGTGGCCGCACCGGCGGGTCCATGGCGGCGGAACAGGTAGTGCGTACGGCAAAACAGTTGTTCGACGAATTTTCCCCCGCCACCGGCGCCGTCGACGACATGCTGCAGACCATCGCGCGCGAAGCGCACACCATCATCAAGCTCAGTGGCATTACCGCCGAAAAGGAACCACACAGCACCATGGTGGTGCTGGTCCTGTCGCCGGAGGGCACCGCGCACTGGGCACATGTCGGCGACTCGCGGCTATATCGCTTCAACGGGCCGAACTTTGCGGAACGCACGATCGACCATTCCTTTGTCGAGCGCATGGTTGCGCAAGGCAAATTCACACCGGAGCAAGCCAAGAATCACCGGCTCTCAAATATCCTGGTCAACGTCCTCGGCAGCATGCGCGAAGAGCCGTTTGTCACGCTGGGCCGCTACGATGGCCTGCGCGCCGGCGATGCGTTTCTGCTCTGTTCGGACGGACTGTGGCACTACTTTACCGATGAAGAACTCGGGGCGGCGATCGCCATGAACGGTCCGCGCCAGTTATCCGAGATGCTGATCCGCAAGGCGCGCGAACGCGCCGAAGGCACCATGGCCGACAATTGCACCATGGCGATGGTAAAACTGGTGGTGCCACCGCCGGAAGACAAGAGCTACACCGTGCAGAAAATGCGCCGCGCGGTCTGACCTATTTCTTTGCTGCGGCAGCGGCGGCTTCTGCCGCAGCCTGCTCGGCAGCTTCCTTGGCAGCGGCTTCCTTGCGCTCACGTTCTGCCTGCTTGTTCGCCTTGTTCTCGGCAACCTGCTTCTGACGCGCGAGAGCGTCTGCCTTTTTCTTTTCAAATGCCTTGACGTTGGCGGCCCGCAGCGTGTCCTGCGATGACTGCCTGGCCTGCTGGCGCGCCAGATTGGCTTCATGCTCGCGCTGGCGCTGCAACGGATCGATGTTCCCCACGCGTTGTTCAGTGGCGGCCGCTTTGCCGGCGTCGGCTTCGCGTCGCGCTGCCTTGTCGGCGGCGGCCTGCTCACGGCGCAGTGTCTCGTCCAGACGCTGTGGCGCTTCGGCGGTGTCCTGCACCACGCGCTCGGCCAGGGCGCGGTCGCGCGACTCGGCGCGGTCGCGCCGCTTGACGAAATTCGCCTGGACTTCGACCGACCGCACTTCCGCCCGCGCGATACGGCGGCGTTCGGCGGCCTTGTCGGTGCACGCGGTCATGAAGAAGCGGTCGAAGCAGGCCACTTCTTCCTGCTGGTAAGCATCCTGAATGATTTTGCGGCGGGTGGTGGCATCGCGCAACGCAAGGTCGGCCATGTCGACCGTCGTGATTGAGCCGGGTGGATACACCATCGCCAGGCCAATCGGCTTGTCGGAAACGTCAGCCACCGGCTCCGGTTCGAGCAAGGCGCAACCGGCGGTCGCACCAATGGCCGCCAGCAACAGCAGGCGCGGCAGAAAGGTTTTTGGCAAAACGTTCAATATGGTCATCATCAGTGAGAAGGTGTGAAATCGGGGTGGCGCGGACAAGGTCAGGCAACGATGGTGCGCAGCGCCTCCATGTATTCGCGCGATTGCATTTCGATGATACGCGAGACGGTGCGATGAAACTCGTTTGCCAGCATTCCTTCGGTATACAGCTGGTCAGGCGGCACTGCGGCCGACATCAATAATTTGATCTTGTGGTCGTAGAACACATCGATAAGCCAGGTAAAGCGGCGTGCTTCGGAGGACATCGCCGCACCCATCGCCGGCACGCCGGACAGGATCACCGTATGGAACTGGCTGGCGATCTCCAGATAATCGTTTTGCGAACGCGGCCCGCCGCACAGCGTCGCGAAATCGAACCAGATCACCCCACCGGCGCGACGCAGTGCACGGATCTCCCGTGCTTCGATGCGCAAGCGCGGGTCCTCGTCGGCGGTTTCGGCGATGCTGGCGAAGGCCGTGCGCAGGGCATGGTCGGCGGCAGCATTCAATGGCGTGTGATACGCCTCGACCTGCTCCAGCGCGCGTTTGCGATAGTCGTTGCCAGCGTCGACATTCATCACATCGAGGTTGTCCTTGAGCAGCGCGATGGTGGGCAGCATGCGGTCGCGATGCAGGCCGTCGGGGTACAGCGTATCGGGCTGATAGTTCGAGGTCATCACAAACGACGTGCCCAGTTCGAACAGCGCCTTGAGCAGGTTATACAGAATCATCGCATCGGCGATGTCGGAGACGTGGAATTCGTCGAAACAGATCAGCCGGTATTTTTTGGCGATATTGCGTGCGACTTCGTCGAGCGGGTCGGCGACGTTTTTCAGGGAATCGAGCTGGCGGTGCACATCGCGCATGAACTCGTGAAAATGCACGCGCGTCTTGCGCACTACCGGCACCACCGAATAGAAGCTGTCCATCAAGAACGACTTGCCGCGACCTACCCCGCCCCACAGGTACACGCCGCGCGGCACATCCGGCCGGTTGATCAGGCGCTTGAAGGTCGACGAACGGCGCGCCCGGAACCCCACCCACTCATCGTAGCAACGCTGCAAGCGCTCGACTGCCGCGCGTTGCGCCGGGTCAGCCGTGAACCCACGCTGCGACAGCGCGTGTTCGTAAAACTCCATGACCGTCATTGGCTTCAACTTGATGGCGCTTTCCTGAAATAAAAAAAACGGGCGAGATGATCTCGCCCGCTACTGCCCGGTGTTAACCGTTTCTTCCTGCGGGATTACTGCGGATTCATGTTGACCGTCACGCGCGGCGGATAGTCGGCACGTTGTTGGCCCAACGGAAAGCTCATGCCCAGCCCGAGCCCCACATTACCGCTGCCGCCACCCGCACCCAGACCCACACTGGTGCCGCCACCACCACCTCCGGAACGCAGGTAGAACTCCGAAGTGCGATAGCCGGGCTTGTTGCAACTGATGCGCAAATCTCCGCTCGCGCCATTGACCGTGATCGTCGCCGGTGTCGTGACGGTATAACCGTCCGGCCCCAGATTGACGATGCACGTGGCGCCTTCCAGCGCCTGCCCGCCGCTGCGCGTATCAATTTGCAGGGTCTGGTTGCCCGGGCTGGTGGCGCAGGCGGTCAGTAACACAAGTGGTACCAGGAGCAAGCGGCGCATGGCGATTTCCTTAGAAATTCAACGACCGTTTTTCGACTGCCAGTGCGGCTTCCTTGGTGGCTTCCGACAGCGACGGATGGGCGTGACAGATGCGTGCGATGTCTTCCGACGAGGCACGGAATTCCATGGCGACCACGGCTTCGGAAATCAGCTCCGACGCCGACGGACCGACAATGTGCACGCCGAGGATTTCATCGGTTTTTGCGTCAGCCAGAAATTTCACCATGCCGCTGGTGTCGCCCAGCGCGCGCGCCCGGCCATTGGCCATGAACGGAAACGTGCCGGCCTTGTACGCCACGCCGTCGGCCTTGAGCTGCTGCTCGGTCTTGCCGACCCAGGCAATTTCCGGCGACGTGTAAATCACCCACGGCACGGTATTGAAGTTGACATGGCCATGCTGGCCGGCGATGCGCTCAGCTACCGCGACGCCTTCTTCTTCTGCCTTGTGCGCCAGCATCGGCCCACGCACCACATCGCCGACCGCCCAGACATTGGCAACACTGGTCTTGCAGTCGTCGTCGACCGCAATGAAGCCGCGCTCATCCAGCTTCAGGCCGATCGCCTCGCCGTTGAGGCCGATGGTGTTCGGCGACCGGCCAATCGAGACGATCAGCTTGTCGAACACCGCCTTTTGCGCGGTGCCGGCAGCGTCGACGTACTCGACGGTGACTTCTTTCTTGCCGCTCGTAATAACGCCGATCTTCACACCCAGCGTGACCACCAGGCCCTGCTTGGTGAACAGCTTGTGGGCTTCCTTGGCAATCTGCTCATCGACCGCGCCGAGAAAGGTTGGCAAGGCTTCGAGCACCGTGACATCGGCGCCCAGGCGGCGCCAGACACTGCCCATTTCGAGTCCGATCACGCCCGCACCAATCACGCCGAGTCGCTTTGGAACGGCCTCGATGGCCAGCGCGCCGGTATTCGACAGAATCATCTTTTCGTCGAATGGCGTGCCTGGCAAGGGACGCGGATTCGAGCCGGTGGCGATGACGACCTGCTTGGCGATCAGCGATTCTTCGGTCTTGCCGCTGACCTTGATTTCAATCCCGGCGGCGTCGTTTTTGACAAACGCACCACGGCCATGGAAGAAGGTAATCTTGTTTTTCTTGAACAGATACACGATGCCATCGTTGTTTTGCTTGACGACGCCATCCTTGCGCTTTTGCATCTGGTCCAGATTCAGGCTCAGGCCTTTCACATCGATGCCGTGCTCGGCAAACGCGTGACCGGCGTGTTCGAAATGCTCCGAGGATTGCAGCAAGGCTTTCGATGGAATGCATCCGACATTGGTGCAGGTGCCGCCCAGGGCCGGACCACCGACTGCATTCTTCCACTCATCGATACAAGCCACCGCAAAGCCAAGCTGGGCGGCACGAATTGCAGCGATATATCCACCAGGACCGCCACCAATGACGACCACATCAAAATTTTTCGACATTTTTATTCCCTAATTGCCTCGCAAGGCGCCAACGGCTGCAACGCGCGCATTGCGTCGCATTGCAGCCGGAGTTTTTTTACAGATCGAGCAACAGGCGGGCCGGGTCTTCCAGCGCCTCTTTCATTGCCACCAGGCCCAGCACGGCTTCGCGGCCATCGATGATCCGGTGGTCATACGACATGGCCAGATAGTTCATCGGACGAATGACGATCTGACCATTTTCCACCACCGCACGGTCCTTGGTCGCATGCACGCCCAGGATCGCCGATTGCGGCGGGTTGATGATCGGGGTCGACAGCATCGAACCGAAGGTGCCGCCGTTCGAGATCGAGAACGTGCCGCCGGTCAGGTCGTCCAGCGTCAGCTTGCCGTCCTTGGCCTTGGCGCCGAATTCACCGATTTTCTTTTCGATCTCGGCAATCGACAGCTGGTCGGCATCACGCAGCACCGGCACCACCAGCCCGCGTGGCGAGCCAACCGCAATACCGATGTCGAAGTAGCCGTGATAGACGATGTCGTTGCCATCGACCGAGGCATTGATGATCGGGTATTTCTTCAGTGCGGCGACGGCGGCCTTGACGAAGAACGACATGAAGCCGAGCTTGACGCCATGCTCCTTTTCGAACTTGTCCTTGTACTTGTTGCGCAATTCCATGACCGGAGCCATGTTGACTTCGTTGAACGTGGTCAGGATCGCGTTGGTCGACTGCGACTGCACCAGACGCTCGGCGATGCGGGCGCGCAGGCGGCTCATCGGCACACGTTCTTCCGGACGCTGTCCGAGATTCAGGGCGGTGGCGGCATTGACCTGTTGCAGTGCCGGCTTGACGGCGACCGTGGCGGCCGGCGGCGGCGCAACTACCGGTGCGGTCGGTTTTGCCGGGGTCGCTTCCAGCTTGTTGATCACGTCGCCCTTGGTGACACGGCCATCCTTGCCGGTGCCGGTGACCTGGGTCGTGGTCATGTTGTTATCGGCCAGCATCTTGGCAGCGGCCGGCATCGCGACGCCGGCTGAGCCGGTCGATTCGGTCGCCGTCGCCACTGGTGGCGGCGCTGAAGGTTGCGGCACCGGCAGTGCGGACACTTCCATCGGGCTGACTTTGGCCAGGCCTTCGGTATCGATGATGGCGATGATTTCGCCAGCAACGACGGTCGCCCCGTTCGGCTTCATCAATTGGGTAATCGTGCCGCCCTCGGGTGCGGGCAATTCAAGCACCACTTTATCGGTTTCGATGTCGATCAGATTTTCGTCGCGGGTGACGCTGTCACCGACTTTTTTATGCCATTGCAACAAGGTCGCTTCAGCGACGGATTCCGACAGCTGTGGGACTTTGACTTCAAGAATTGCCATGTAAGTCTCCGTTTCGGTTTGCTCTGGCGCCACCCCGGATTCCGGGATGGCGTCGCTTCAATTATTTGGTAAGGGCAAAGCCCTTGAGTTTGGAAAATGCGACGTCGATCAACGCCTTTTGCTGGGCGTAATGCTTGTCGTAGTAACCGACGGCAGGCGATGCCGAGGCGGGACGACCTGCATACGCAAGCTTTTGGCCATCTTCCAGATTCTCGAAGATGTTGTGCTGAATCTGAAACCACGGTCCCTGATTCTGCGGCTCGTCCTGCGTCCAGACCAGTTCGGTGAAGTTCGGAAACTTCTTGAGTTCGGTCGCCAGCGCCTTGTGCGGGAACGGATACAGCTGCTCGATGCGGACGATCGCGGTATCGGTCTGGCCACGTTCCTTGCGGGCGTTGACCAGATCGTAGTAGACCTTGCCGGAGCAGGCCACCACGCGCTTGACCTTCTTCGGATCGATCTTGTCATCGACTTCGCCGATGACGGTCTGGAAGCTGCCCTTGGCCAGATCGGTCAGCGGCGAACCGGCATCCTTGTTACGCAGCAGCGACTTCGGCGTCATGATCACCAGCGGCTTGCGGAACAGGCGGATCATCTGCCGCCGCAGCAGATGGAAAATCTGCGCTGCGGTGGTGGGCTGCACGACTTGCATGTTGTTGTCGGCGCACAGTTGCAGGAAACGCTCGGGGCGTGCCGAGGAATGCTCCGGTCCCTGCCCTTCATAGCCGTGCGGCAGCATCATCACCAGGCCCGATGCGCGACCCCATTTGACTTCGCCGGAGCTGATGAACTGGTCGATGACGACTTGCGCGCCGTTGGCGAAATCGCCGAACTGGGCTTCCCAGATCGTCAGCGTGTTCGGCTCGGCGGTCGAGTAGCCATATTCGAAAGCGAGCACGGCTTCTTCCGACAGCACCGAGTCGATCACCGTGAACGGCGCCTGCTGATCCGAGACGTTTTGCAGCGGAATGTAGCTGCCGGCATCCCAGCGTTCGCGGTTCTGATCATGCAGCACGGCGTGGCGATGCACAAAGGTGCCGCGACCGGCGTCCTGCCCGGTCAGGCGCACCGCATAACCGGATGCCACCAGCGTGGCGTAGGCCAGATGTTCGCCCATGCCCCAGTCCAGATTCAGTTCGCCGCGGCCCATGGTGGCGCGATCGCCCAGCACTTTTTCCACCAGCGAATGGACCTTGAAGTTTTCCGGCACCGTGGTCACGCGGGCGGCCAGGCGCTTCAATTCGGCCATTGGCACGGCGGTGTCGGCAGCATCGGTCCACTTGCGATTCAGGAACGGCATCCAGTCGACCGCATACTTGCTCTTGAAGTTCGAGATCACCGGATCGACCGTGTGGCGGCCGGCATCCATCGCATCGCGGAACGCCTTGACCATCTCGTCGCCGCCTTCTGGCGGAATCGCGCCCTGCGCGACCAGCTTGTCGGCATACAGCTTGCGGGTGCCCGGATGCTGGCCGATCTTCTTGTACATCAGCGGTTGCGTCAGCGCTGGCGTGTCCTGCTCGTTGTGACCCAGTTTGCGGTAGCAAATGATGTCGACCACGATGTCCTTCTTGAACTCGACACGGTAGTCCATCGCGATCTGCGTGGCGAACACGACGGCTTCCGGATCATCGCCGTTGACGTGCAGCACCGGCGCTTCGATCATCTTGACCACATCCGAGCAGTACAGCGTCGAGCGTGAATCGCGCGGATCGGACGTGGTGAAACCGATCTGGTTGTTGATCACGATATGCATCGTGCCGCCGGTGCCGTAGCCGCGGGTTTGCGCCAGATTCAGCGTTTCCATGACCACGCCCTGGCCGGCAAAGGCGGCATCGCCATGCACCAGGATCGGCAACACTTGCGAGCCATCCTTGTCGCCGCGACGATCCATGCGCGCCTTGACCGAACCCTCGACCACCGGGTTGACGATTTCCAGATGCGACGGGTTGAACGCCAGCGACAGATGCACCGGACCGCCCGGCGTGGTGATGTCGCTGGAGAAGCCCTGGTGATACTTGACGTCGCCGGCCGGCAGATCGTCGGCATGCTTGCCTTCGAATTCCGAGAACAGTTCCTGCGGCGTCTTGCCGAGGATGTTGACCAGCACGTTCAAGCGGCCGCGATGGGCCATGCCGATGACGATTTCCTGCACGCCTTTTTCACCGGCGCGCTGGATGGTTTCGTCGAGCGAGGCGATGAAGCTCTCGCTGCCTTCGAGCGAGAAGCGTTTCTGGCCGACATAGCGGGTGTGCAGATACCGCTCCAGCCCTTCGGCCGCGGTCAGGCGGTCGAGAATGTCTTTCTTTTTCTCCAGCGAAAAGCTGGGTGACGCGCGGGTGGATTCGAGGCGCTCCTGCATCCAGCGCTTTTCGCCCGGATCGCTGATGTACATGAACTCGGCGCCGATATTGCGGCAATAGGTGTCGCGCAAGGCGTTGAGAATGTCACGCAGGGTGGCGGTTTCGCCGCCGAAATAGGTGTTGCTGATGTTGAACACGATGTCCATGTCGGCATCGGTGAAGCCATAGAAGCTCGGCTCCAGTTCGGGAATGCTCGGACGCTCCTGGCGCTGCAGCGGATCAAGGTTGGCCCAGTGGCTGCCAAGGAAGCGATAGCCGGCGATCAGCTGGGTGACGGCGACGCGCTTGCGGCCCATTTCGGCGTCGGCCGAGGCAACCACCGTGCGGATCGGACCCTGCTTGGCGCGCTCGGCAAACGAGGCGACCACAGGAGCATGCGCGACGTCAGGCTTGTCCGAGCCATCGACGGCGGGAACGTGCTGCATTGCGTCAAAATAGGTACGCCAGTTATCGGGGACGGAGCCTGGATTGTCGAGATAGGACTCGTACAGGTCTTCGATGTACGGGGCATTGCCACCGAACAGATAGGAGTTGGATCGATACTGCTGCATCATCTTGCTCACCTTTCTTCGCGTTTCGCGAGATTAGCGGGTTCATTTAACCTTCCGCGACACGGCCTGACCGGTTAGCGGATTGCACATCAAGTTGTGGGGAAGGGCTGGGAATTCGGTCAATCAATTCGGTAGGACGCTTCTTTAAAACTTTGCTGCCGAGAGAATAGCATAGCTGGCGACCGATGCCGAAAGCCTTTGCATCCCGACATTGGCCCGGATGCCCCGCCCTGCGCAACGCCATGCGCTGTATTTCCCATATCGTGTCACACTGCCACGATACAAGTCTCGCGAGAATCCGCATGAAAAAAAGTGTCGTTGCGTTGCTCATCCTGGTTGCCGGCTCGATCGCCCAGGCCGCCGCCGCCGAAGGCATCGACTGGTTCAGCGGCGACGTCGATGCCGCCTTCGCCGCGGCGAAAAAGGAAGACAAGCCGCTCTTCCTGTACTGGGGTGCGGCCTGGTGCCCGCCCTGCAATCAGGTCAAGGCGACCATTTTCAATCGCCAGGATTTCATTGCTCGCTCGCGCTTTTTCGTGCCGGTGCATATCGATGGCGACAGCCCGGGCGCGCAGAAACTGGGGGCGCGCTTCAAGGTGCGCGGCTATCCGACCACGATCCTGTTTCGCCCGGACGGCACTGAAATCACCCGGTTGCCCGGCGAAGTCGACAGTAGCCGCTATCTGCGCGTGCTGGCGCTGGGGATGAACGCCACCCATCCGGTGCGGGCAACGCTGGCCAACGCCTTGGGCGACAAGCCGACGGTGGACGCCAACGGCTGGCGCCTGCTGAGTTTTTATGCGTGGGACACGGACGAGCAGCAGCTGGTGCAACAGTCGCAACGGGTCACTACGCTGCAACGGCTGGCCAGGGCCGCGCCGCCGGGCGAAGCGGCCACCCGCTTGCAATTGCTGGCGCTGGTCGCCGCAGCCAATGAACGCCCGCAGGATCGCCCCGGCACCGACAATGTACGCGCCAGCACGACCTTGATGCAGGTGTTTGGACGCCAGGATCAGGCCCGCAGCAATGCCGATGTACTGACCAATTTTTCCGCCAGGCTGGTTGCCGCAAATTCGGCCCCGGCTTCACCTGCACGCCGCCAACTGCTGCGCGCAGGCGATGCGGCATTGGCGCGGCTGGCGCGCGATCGCAGCCTGTCGACCACCGACCAGCTGATGGCGCGCGACGCCCAGTTGCAACTGGGCGCACTGCCGGGTGTGTCGAGCAGGCCGGCGGCGGCGCTGGTGCATGCCGCGCAGGCCCAGGTGGCCGCCGCCGATCGCGCCACCACGGACGTGTATGAACGGCAATCGGTCATCAGCGCCGCCGCCGACGTACTGACCGACGCCGGCTTGCTCGATGAATCGGACCGCCTGCTCAACGCCGAGTTATCGCGCTCGCATTCGCCGTATTACTTCATGCTGGGGCTGGCGGCCAATGCCAGGAAGCGCGGCGACAATCCGACCGCATTGAAATGGTATCAACAGGCGTGGGAACAGGCCACCGGCCCGGCCACTCGTCTGCAGTGGGGCACGACCTACCTGACTAACCTGATCGAATTGAGTCCGGCCGACGAAGCCCGCATCGAGAAGACTGCGCGCGCCGTGTTCGACGAACTGGCGCAAACGCCCGACGCGTTTTACGAACGCAACCGCATCCGGCTGGAAGGCCTGGGCCACAAATTGACTGACTGGAAAGCAGCCAGGCACGAAGCCGCGTTCGCACGGGTGGCCGCGCAACTCAATGGCATCTGCGGCAAGTTACCGACGGCAGATGCGCAACGGTCCACCTGCCTCGGAATTCTTGCGCCGGCCTGATCGCCGGACCCGGGCAATGCAATGCCAATAAAAAAACCCCGCAACGACTGGCGTTGCGGGGCTGTGCATTGCTGCAAAAAACGTCGCCGGAGGGTTTAGCCCCGTTTGGCAACAGGCACGACGTCGCGCTGTGTGTGACCCACAAACAGCTGACGCGGACGGCCAATCTTTTGCTCCGGATCGGAGATCATTTCGTTCCATTGCGCGATCCAGCCAACGGTGCGCGCCATGGCGAAGATCCCGGTGAACAGCGAGACCGGAATGCCCAGTGCCGACTGCACGATGCCCGAATAGAAATCCACGTTCGGATACAGCTTGCGCGAGACGAAGTACTCGTCTTCGAGGGCGATTTTTTCCAGCGCCATGGCGAGCTTGAACAGCGGATCGTCTTGCAGACCCAACTCTTCCAGCACTTCGTAGCAGGTTTCGCGCATGAGCTTGGCGCGCGGATCGAAGTTCTTGTAGACGCGGTGACCGAAGCCCATCAGCTTGACGCCGGAGTTCTTGTCCTTGACCTTGGCGATGAACTCGGGAATCTTGTCGACGCTGCCGATTTCCTTGAGCATGTTCAGTGCCGCTTCGTTGGCGCCGCCGTGTGCCGGACCCCACAGGCAGGCGATACCGGCCGCGATACAGGCAAACGGATTGGCGCCGCTGGAGCCGGCCAGACGCACCGTCGAGGTCGAGGCATTTTGTTCGTGATCGGCATGCAGGATCAGGATGCGATCCAGCGCGCGCACCAGCACGTCGTTGACCTTGTACTCTTCGCACGGATTGGAAAACATCATGTGCATGAAATTGGCGCTGTACGACAGGTCATTGCGCGGATACACGAAGGGTTGGCCGACGTTGTACTTGTACGCCATCGCCACCAGCGTTGGCAGCTTGGCGATGAGGCGAATGGCCGACACTTCGCGGTGATGCGGATCGGTGATGTCGAGCGAGTCATGGTAGAACGACGACAGCGCGCCGACGGTGCCAACCAGCACGGCCATCGGATGGGCGTCGCGACGGAAACCACGGAAGAAATATTGCATCTGGTCGTGCACCATGGTGTGCTTGGTGACCGTGTCGACAAAGGTCTGGCGCTCCGTAGCCGACGGCAGCTCGCCGTTGAGCAGCAGATAGCAGGTTTCCAGGAAGTCGCAATTGACCGCCAGTTGTTCAATCGGGTAACCGCGATATTGCAGCTCGCCCTTGTCGCCGTCGATGTACGTGATGGCCGAATTGCAGGCAGCGGTCGACATGAAGCCGGGATCGTAGGTGAACTTGCCGGTGGCGGCATAGAGCTTGCGGATGTCGATGACATCCGGGCCAACCGTACCTTTGTAGATCGGCATGTCGAGCGAAGGACTGCCATCGGAAAATGACAGTGTGGCGGTGCTATCAGCAATTTGGGACATGGCTGTTCCTTCTCTTGGGCGATGAATCAATGGGGAAAATTATCGTTCTTAAAACTGCAATCAGGCACGTCGCAGGCGCGCCAACAGTGCATGCACCTGCGGCAAATCATCCGCGCCTTCCGGTTCCTTGCGGGCCAGCATCAGATCCATCAAGGCGATGTCCGACAGATCCAGCAGTCGGGTCAGCGCGTCGACTTCGTCATCCGTCAGGCTCCCTTCGCTGGCATCCAGAAAGCGCGTCAGGATCAAATCATTTTCAAGCAATCCGCGCCGGGCACGCCATCGCAGGCGGGCACGGTTGGCGGGGTCGGACTGGTGCGTGCTGGTCATGGCGGTCAGAGATGGCCCGCTCACACTGCGCGACGCACCATCAGTTCCTTGATCTTGCCGATTGCCTTGTTCGGGTTCAAGCCCTTTGGACAAACATCGACGCAATTCATGATCGAGTGGCAGCGGAACAGACGATACGGGTCTTCCAGATTGTCGAGACGCTCGGCGGTGGCTTCATCGCGACTGTCGGCGATGAAACGGTAAGCCTGCAACAAACCGGCGGGGCCGACGAACTTGTCCGGATTCCACCAGAACGACGGGCATGACGTCGAACAGCACGCGCACAGGATGCACTCGTACAAGCCATCGAGTTCTTCACGTTCCGTCGGTGACTGCAGCCGCTCTTTTTCCGGCGGGATGGTCGTGTTGATCAGGAACGGCTTGATCGAGTTGTACTGCTTGAAGAACTGCGTCATGTCGACGATCAGGTCGCGGATCACCGGCAAGCCTGGCAGTGGACGCAGCCGGATCGGCTGGGTCAGCTCGTTGAGGTTGGTGGTGCAGGCCAGTCCATTCTTGCCATTGATGTTCATGGCATCGGAGCCGCAGACACCCTCACGGCAGGAACGGCGCAACGCCAGCGAGTCGTCCACATCGGCCTTGATGCGTTGCAACGCATCGAGCAGCATCTTGTCGGTGTCCAGCAGTTCGACTGACAGTTCCTGCATGTACGGCTTGGCATCCTTGTCCGGATCGTAGCGGTAGATTTCAAATTTCAGCGTGCGTGGCATGGTTTCCCTTTTCGGACCCGACGATTTTGCAACTGTCGGCGCCCAAGATTGTTTTTGATCAGAACGTCCGTGCTTTTGGAATGAACGTGTCGACGGTCAATGGCTTGGTGATCACTGGCTTGTAATCCAGACGGTTGCCTTCGGAGAACCACAACGTGTGCTTCATCCAGTTTTCATCGTCGCGCTTGTCGTGATCGCTTTGCGCATGCGCGCCGCGGGACTCCTTGCGGGCGTTGGCCGACGTAATCGTTGCCTTGGCGGTTTCGATCAGGTTGTCCAGTTCGAGCGCTTCGACGCGGGCCGTGTTGAACACCTTCGACTTGTCCTTGAACGACACATGCTTGCGCCGTTCGTCGAGTTCCATGATCGCGTTGAAACCACTTTGCAGCAGCTCATCGGTACGGAACACGCCGCAGTAGCGCTGCATCGTGGCGCGGATGTCGTTGGCGACGGTCTGCACCTTTTCGCTGCCAGTCGAGGTTTCCAGCTTGTTCAGACGACCCATCGCGTAATCCGAGGCATCGGCCGGCAGCGGCTTGTTGCTGCGCGCCTTGAGATTACTCGCGACCACATGATTGCCGGCGGCACGACCGAACACCAGCAGATCGAGCAGCGAATTGGTGCCGAGGCGATTGGCCCCGTGCACCGACACGCAGGCGCATTCGCCGATCGCGTACAAACCATTGACGACGCTGTTCGGATTGCCATCTTTCGGCGCCACGACCTGACCATGGATGTTGGTCGGGATGCCGCCCATCTGATAGTGAATCGTCGGCACCACCGGGATCGGTTCCTTGGTGGCATCGACGTTGGCGAACTTGTGGCCGATTTCGAGAATCGACGGCAAGCGCTTCTGGATGGTTTCGGCGCCGATGTGACGCAGGTCAAGCAGCACGTAATCCTTGTTCGGACCACAGCCACGGCCTTCCTTGATTTCCTGGTCCATCGAACGTGACACGAAATCGCGTGGCGCCAGATCCTTGAGCGTCGGCGCATAGCGTTCCATGAAGCGTTCGCCATTGCTGTTGACCAGAATCCCGCCCTCGCCGCGCACACCCTCGGTGATCAGCACGCCCGCGCCGGCCACGCCGGTCGGGTGGAACTGCCAGAATTCCATGTCTTCAAGGGGCAAGCCGGCGCGTGCCGCCATGCCCATGCCGTCGCCGGTGTTGATGAAGGCGTTGGTCGATGCAGCCCAGATGCGCCCGGCGCCGCCGGTGGCCATGATGGTGGTCTTGGCTTCCAGGATCATGCATTCGCCGGTTTCCATTTCCAGCGCAACCACGCCGATGACATCGCCTTCGGCATCGCGGATCAGGTCCAGCGCCATCCACTCGACAAAGAAGTGGGTCCGGGCCCGCACGTTGCGCTGATACAGCGTGTGCAACATGGCGTGGCCGGTACGGTCGGCCGCGGCGCAAGCACGCTGCACCGGCTTCTCGCCAAAGTTGGCAGTGTGGCCGCCGAACGGACGCTGATAAATCGTGCCATCCGGATTGCGGTCAAACGGCATGCCGAAGTGTTCGAGTTCGTAGACCACTTTCGGCGCTTCGCGACACATGAATTCGATGGCGTCCTGGTCACCCAGATAATCGCCGCCCTTGACCGTGTCGAACATGTGCCAGTACCAGCTGTCCTCGGACATGTTGCCCAGCGAGGCGCCAATGCCGCCTTGCGCTGCCACTGTGTGCGAACGGGTCGGGAAAACTTTTGACAGGACCGCGACGTTCAGTCCGGCTTCCGCCAGCTGCAGCGAAGCACGCATGCCTGACCCGCCTGCACCGATAATCACTGCATCGAAGCGGCGTGAAGGAATGGTGGATTTAATTGCTGACAATTTATGCTCTCCAGATAATTTGTGCCGCCCATCCGGCACAAGCGATCAGCCACAGGATAGTGGCGACTTGCAAGGTAATGCGAACGGCGACTGATTTGACGTAATCCATCCAGATGTCGCGCATGCCGACCCAGGCGTGATAGAACAATGCGACAAAGGTGACGAAGGTGGCGATCTTGAACCACTGCTGCGCAAACAGGCCGGCCCAGCCGACGTAACTGAAATCACTGGCCGCCAGAAAACTGACCAGCAGAATGACGGTGTAAAGCGCCATGACAACCGCAGTGATGCGTTGCGCCAGCCAGTCCTTGAGACCGTAATGGGCGCCAACGACGAGGCGTTTCGGACCGATGTTGTTATTGATGGCCATTTAGAACGCTCCCAGCAGTTTCAAGGCAATTGCTGCGGCCAGCACCAGGCTGGTCACCAGGACCACGACCGACGACTGCCGTGCCGAGTCCTTGTCGATGCCAATGTGGTTGTCCATGATCAGGTGCCGGATGCCGGCGCAAAAGTGATGCAGAAAGGCCCAGGACAGCGCCAGAATGACCAGCTTGGCAAACCAGCCTGACGTAAAGCCCTTGAGGTAGGCGAAGGTATCTTCGGAAACCAGGCTTTGCTGCAGCATGTAAAGCACAAAAGGCAGTAACGCAAACATCAGAAGACCGCTGATACGGTGCAGAATCGAGATGACTCCGGCTAGTGGCAATCGATAATTGGCCAGATCCGTGACATGGATATTTCGAAACTCCGGCTTGTTTTTCTTCGCTGCTTCAGACATGCAAACACCTCCCCAACTTGATAATCCCGTGATTTTCACCGATTTTGTGCGCCACACCAAATGTTATTGGGCACGCACGACAATATAGCGCGTTACCGGCACCGGCGCTTTGGGTGCGCCGCATCAGCTCAGTTCGTTCTGGTAGTGATGGGAGTCCGTCAGATACAGCCCGCGCCGCACCTCGACCGGCCGATCGCCATAGGTATATGAGACCCGGTCAACGCTGAGCAACGGCGTGTCGACCGTCACCTGCAGCAGGCCGGCAGCCACCCGATCGGGATGGACGGCGCGGATTTTCTCGGTGGCGCGGATCATCCGGGTGCCGAATTCGGTCTCGAACAAGCCATACATCGGCCCCTTGTAGGCCACCAGCCGCTCGGCGGTCAGCCCCTTGAAGATGGCGCCGGGCAACCACAGCTCTTCCAGAATCGTCGGCGCGCAATCGAACGCCTGCACCCGCTTGATGAAGATCACCGCATCGGATGGCTTGATCTCCAGCTGGCGTGCCACCTCGGCCGGCGCGCGCTGCCGCTTGACTTCGATGATGCGGTTGTCAGCCTGGTGCGGCTCGCCGGCGTCGGGCATCAGGCGCAGGAAACGGAACTGCGCGCGGACTTCATGATGGGTGGCAACAAAGGTGCCCTTGCCCTGCCGGCGCACCACCAGATTTTCCGCCGACAGTTCGTCGATCGCCTTGCGCACGGTTCCCTGGCTGACCTTGAAGCGCGCCGCCAATTCAATCTCGCTGGGAATCAGTTCGCCCGGCTTCCATTCACCGGCCTGCAGACTGGCTGTAATGAGCGCCTTGATTTGCTGATACAGCGGGCTGAAGGTCGGCGCAACGACGGCGACAGGGGGATTGTTCGCGGCACTCGAAAAATTAATCGGCAGATTGCTCATAGGGACCGATTTCATCATAAAAGCAGCCATGGCGTCCACAACAAACTGCCTTGTAAGGTGTCTTATATAAGATATAAGATCAGTGTTGACATGATGGTACGGCGCGTCTACACTCGCAAGCAATTTAATGGGTCGAGCGCCGCCGCGGCAGTAATCAATGCACTGTGAACTCTGGCTGACTCGACGCATTTTCAGCAGTATGATTACAGGCTGCCGAAAACCCACCCACGGTTTCGGCCTCGGATTCGCTTCTTTTGCTTCATTACTTACCCACTTGGAGATTCATCATGGCTAAAGCCCCAATGCGTGTTGCAGTGACCGGCGCTGCCGGCCAGATCGGTTATTCACTGCTGTTTCGCATCGCCAACGGCGACATGCTCGGCAAGGATCAGCCCGTCATTCTGCAACTGCTGGAGATCCCGGACGAGAAGGCCCAGAAAGCGCTCAAGGGCGTGATGATGGAAATTGACGATTGCGCATTCCCGTTGCTGGCCGGGATGACCGCCCATAGCGACCCGATGACGGCCTTCAAGGATATCGATGTGGCATTGCTGGTCGGCGCGCGCCCACGCGGCCCGGGCATGGAGCGCAAGGATTTGCTCGAAGCCAATGCACAGATCTTTACCGTGCAAGGCAAGGCACTCGACGCCGTCGCCTCGCGCAATGTCAAGGTGCTGGTGGTCGGCAATCCGGCCAATACCAATGCCTATATCGCCATGAAATCGGCGCCCAACCTGCCAGCCAAGAACTTCACCGCGATGCTGCGCCTGGACCACAACCGCGCCCTGTCGCAGATCGCTGCCAAAACCGGCAAGCCGGTCGCCGCGATCGAAAAACTGTGCGTCTGGGGCAACCATTCGCCGACCATGTACGCCGACTATCGCTTCGCCACCATTGACGGACAATCCGTCAAGGACATGATCAACGACGCCGCGTGGAACAAGGACGTGTTCCTGCCAACCGTTGGCAAACGCGGCGGTGCGATCATCGAAGCGCGCGGCCTGTCGTCGGCAGCCTCGGCAGCCAATGCAGCCATCGACCATGTGCATGACTGGGTACTGGGTACCGGCGGCAAATGGACCACGATGGGTATTGCATCGGACGGCTCCTACGATATTCCCGAAGGCACCATGTTCGGCTTCCCGGTCACCACCGAGAACGGCGAATACAAGATTGTCGCTGGCCTGGAAATCGACGCGTTCTCGCGCGAGCGCATCAACGTGACGCTCAACGAATTGCTCGAAGAGCGCGAAGGCGTCAAGCATCTGGTCGGCTGACACCGGCCCGCATCGCACCGGCGCGCTGTTGACGCCGGTGCTTTTTTCGCGCAGCTCCGAATCCGCAATTGCACTCTGACTCTCATTGCTCATGCACCCTTCCGAGGTTTTATTCCAGGGCAAACGTCCACCGGTGTTGCTTCCGGTCTGCGATCACTATGCCGGCTCCGACAAGCTCATGCGCAAGTCGATCGCCCTGCAACAAGAGCTTGGCCCCGTATTTGACATTACCCTTGATTGCGAAGACGGCGCCGCCGTCGGCGATGAAATCGCCCATGCCGAACTCGTCGCATCGCTGATTGCCAGCGATGCCAATCAGTTCCATCGTATCGGCGCACGCGTGCACGACGTGCACAGTGCGTTTTTCGCCAGCGATGTCGCCGTGTTCAGCCGTATCGCTGACCGGCTGGCCTATCTGGTGCTGCCGAAAGCCGATGGCGTCGCCGACGTCCAGCAGGCCATTGACAGCATCAACCGTGAAACCCGGCTGGCCGGCTTCAAGCCCGTGCCGGTTCATGTGCTGGTCGAAACGCATGGCGCGCTGGAAGACGTGTTCAAGATAGCCGCACTGCAGCAGGTCGAATGCCTGTCGTTCGGCATCATGGATTTCGTCTCGGCCCACTTTGGCGCCATCCCGTCGAGCGCGATGCGCACACCTGGCCAGTTCACCCACCCGCTGGTGGTGCGCGCCAAGCTCGATATCGCCGCGGCCTGCCATGCCCACGGCAAGGTGCCGTCGCACAATGTCACCACCGAAATCAAGGACACTGGCATTGTCGCCAATGACGCCGCGCGCGCTGCCGGCGAATTCGGCTACACCCGGATGTGGAGCATTCATCCGGGCCAGATCAAACCGATCATCAAGTCGTTTGCACCACGCGTTTCCGAAGTCGCCGAAGCTGCGCAGATCCTGCTTGACGCGCAGGCTGCCAACTGGGGCCCGATCAAACACCAAAGTCGCCTGCACGACCGCGCCAGTTACCGTTACTACTGGACCATTCTGCAACGCGCCAAGGCCAGTGGAGTCGCACTGCCCGACGGCGTTGCAGGCTTGCTGTAATCCAATCACCGGAGAAATTTCCATGAACAAAATCCTGCTCGCACTGCTCACCGGCGCCATGCTGGCCACGCTGACACCAGCCATCGCACTGGCTGCCGACGCCGGCACGCCAGCTGTCAAAAGGCACGTCGCCAAAAAAACCGACAAGAAATCGGCCACGCCTGCCGCGGCCGAACTGGCCGCCCCCGACGACGACGACAACGGCGCACCGATCGATGCGGCCAAATCGCTGGCGGTCGAATACAAATGCGAACTGGGCAACAACATCACGATTTTTCACAACGACGGGGATGAGAAATACATCGCCCTACGCTGGAAAAACCTGATCACGCGCATGCAGCGCGTTGGTACCACCACGGGCGCGCACCGTTTCGAGAACAAGCGCTCCGGTCTGGTCTGGGTCGGCATCCCGGCAAAGGGAATCTTGCTGGATTCGAAAAAAGGCCAGCAGTTGGCCAACGAGTGCAAGAATCCCGAACAGGCGGCCCCGAAAGTGGTGGAAGCCGACACCGTAAAAAGCTGACTGACACAAGCTCAACACCCCATCGTCACACTGTGCAATCCAAGGAGAGGTCATGGCCCGCAATACACTGAACACGCTCAAGGAATTCAAACTATCCGATTCCAAAAAGGGCAAGTTCTACTCGCTGCCCGCACTACAAAAAAAACTAGGCGTCGATCTGTCGCGTCTGCCGGTATCGATCCGGATCGTGCTCGAATCGGTATTGCGCAATTGCGATGGCAAGAAAGTCACTGAAGAACATATCCGTGAGCTGGCCAGCTGGAATGCCAAGGCGCCACGCACCAACGAAATTCCGTTCGTGGTGGCACGCGTGGTATTGCAGGACTTCACCGGGGTGCCGCTGCTGGCCGATCTGGCAGCGATGCGCAACGTCGCGGCCAAGATGGGCGTCAAGGCCAAGAACATCGAGCCGCTGGTGCCGGTCGATCTGGTGGTCGACCACTCGATCCAGATCGATCACTTCCGCGAAAAGGGCGCGCTCGACCTGAACATGAAACTGGAATTCTCCCGCAACAAGGAGCGCTACCAGTTCATGAAATGGGGCATGCAGGCGTTTGACACCTTCGGCGTGGTGCCACCGGGCTTCGGCATCGTGCATCAGGTCAACCTGGAATATCTGGCACGCGGCGTACACAAGACTGCCGACAGCGTCTACTACCCGGACACGCTGGTCGGGACCGATTCGCACACCACCATGATCAACGGCATCGGCGTGGTTGGCTGGGGCGTCGGCGGTATCGAAGCCGAAGCCGGCATGCTTGGCCAGCCGGTGTATTTCCTGACTCCTGACGTGGTCGGCGTGAACCTGACCGGACAGTTGCGCGAAGGCGTGACCGCCACCGATCTGGTGCTGAACATTACCGAAATGCTGCGCAAGGAAAAAGTCGTCGGCAAGTTCGTCGAGTTCTTCGGCGAAGGCACCGAATCGTTGTCGCTGACCGACCGCGCCACCATCGCCAACATGGCGCCGGAATACGGCGCGACGATGGGCTTTTTCCCGGTCGACGAACAAACCATCGAGTACTTCAAGGGCACCGGTCGCAGCAAGGCCGAGATCACCGCCTTCGAGAACTATTTCCGCGCCCAGGGCCTGTTCGGCATTCCGAAGTCCGGCGAAATCGATTACACCAATGTCGTCGCGCTGGATCTCGGCACGGTGGCGCCATCGCTGGCTGGTCCGAAGCGTCCGCAAGACCGCATCGAAATCGGCGCAGTCAAATCCACCTTCGCCGACCTGTTTGCCAAGCCAACTTCCGAGAATGGCTTCAACAAGAAAGCAGAAGATCTGGCTGCGGTCTACACCGATGCCGATGGCGTCAAGGTCAGCAGCGGCGATGTGCTGATTGCGGCCATCACGTCCTGCACCAACACCTCCAATCCGAGCGTGATGCTGGCAGCCGGCCTGCTGGCCAAGAAAGCGGTCGAAGCCGGCCTGACCGTCGCGCCGCACATCAAGACCTCGCTGGCGCCAGGCTCGCGCGTGGTGACCAAGTATCTGGAAGCTGCCGGCCTGCTCGGCTATCTGGAAAAGCTTGGCTTTGGCGTGGCCGCCTACGGCTGCACCACCTGCATCGGCAACGCCGGTGACCTGACGCCGGCGATGAACGAAGCCATCGTCAAGAACGACATCGTGGCCTCGGCCGTGCTGTCGGGCAACCGCAACTTCGAAGCGCGGATCCATCCGAACATTCGCTCCAACTTCCTTGCCTCGCCGCCGCTGGTGGTGGCCTATGCCATCGCCGGCAACATGACGCGCGATCTGATGACCGAGCCGGTTGGCACCGTCAAGGGCAAGGACATCTTCCTGGGCGACATCTGGCCAACCTCGAAAGAGATCGCCAAGGTGATGAAGTTCGCGATGAATGCCAAGGTGTTCCGCGAAAATTACGCCGATGTCAAAGGCGCACCGGGCAAGCTGTGGGAAGACATCAGTGGCGTCGCCACCGGTGAAGTCTACGACTGGCCGAAATCGACCTACATCGCCGAGCCGCCGTTCTTCGCCGACTTCACGATGGAGCCGAAAGCTGCCGCCACCGGCATCACCGCGGCGCGCGCGCTGGGTGTGTTCGGCGACTCGATCACCACCGACCACATTTCGCCCGCCGGCGCGATCAAGGAATCCAGCCCGGCCGGAAAATGGCTCAAGGCCCATGGCGTCCTGCTGGCCGACTTCAACTCGTACGGCTCACGCCGCGGCAATCACGAGATCATGATGCGCGGCACCTTTGCCAATGTGCGTATCAAGAACCTGATGATCCCGACCAAGCCGGACGGCTCGCAGGTCGAAGGCGGCATCACGCTGCATCAACCCACCGGCGAAGAAATGTCGATCTACGATGCCGCCATGCGCTACGTCGATGAAGGCACGCCGACGATGGTGTTCGGCGGCGAAGAATACGGCACCGGGTCGTCGCGTGACTGGGCTGCCAAAGGCACCCAGTTGCTGGGTGTGAAAGCGGTCATCGCGCGCTCGTTCGAGCGCATCCACCGTTCCAATCTGGTCGGCATGGGCGTGTTGCCATTGCAGTTCCTGGGCACCGACAGCACTGCCACACTCGGTATCCGTGGCGATGAAACCTTCGATCTGAAAGGCATCGAAGGCGAAATCCTGCCGCAACAGGAAGCCACGCTGGTGATTCACCGTGCCAACGGCGCGTCGCAGGACGTCAAGGTCCTGCTGCGCATTGATACGCCAATCGAGGTCGATTACTACAAGCACGGCGGCATTCTGCCATTCGTGCTGCGCCAGTTGCTGGCTGCATAACAGCGGCTCACGCCGCCTCCGACAACGCCAGGTTCGCCCGGCGTTTTTTTTCGTCTGCAGCAGCAAGCGCCGCCGCAAGGCCGCGCCACACTTATTCGGTGCGTGCCGACCGAATCCACTACAATACGTCTCTCTGCTTTCGTCACTCCAAGTCCCTCATGCGTCGTTCATCCAAAGCCGGTTCCCATAAACTTTCTGCCGACAGCCAACGTCTGGCAACGTTCGCGCAAGCCATCGTGCTGGCCTCGAGCCGCCTCGAAGAGCGCGGCTGGGAAAGCCAGCTCGACGCCCTGCTGCAGAAGCTGCTGCGGGGTGATCATCAGGAAACCATTGACGCCGCGCTGGACCAGTTGTTTGGCAGCGATGCGAATGCCTACGATGCACTGATGGAAGCGGCCGAAGCCGCCAGCGAATCGGCCGTGATCGAACACGATGACCTGCTGTTCGATGCACTGCTGCTGGCCGTACCCATCCTGGCCTGGACGCGCTTTTCGATTCCCTCCGGCCCGATTCCCGCCGATATGCTGATGACGCTGTCGGCACACCTGAATGCGCACCTGCCGGCCCCCAACGTAAAGTTTGCGATGGCGCCGACATTGTTTGCGATCGACCAATTGCCCCGATCACATGTCGAAACCTGGACCGTCACGCAACGGCTGGCCCAGGCCGCGCTCAAGGGCACCGTGCTACGCACGCCGGCCGACGTACCGGAAACGGCGCCCTTCCTGGCCGATACCCGCTATTTGCTGGCGGTCGTGGTGGTCCCGGCCGGTGAACCCCTGCTACGCTGGCAGGCCACCATGCAACTGTCCGACCGCGACGACGCGCTGACGCAGTGGCAGGCGCAGGCCATGCCCAACATTGCCCGCCTGCTGCCGGGTTGCGGCATCGAACTGCTGTTGCCGGAAGCGTATTACGTGGCCTGTCGCGAAGGCGACCGGCAGATCCGGCCAGCCTCGATTCGCGCCGCGGTGCATTTCCTGATCCATACGCTGGCGGTCGATGCGCGCGATCTGCAAGCCAGTATCGGCAGCTTCGGCGAAGACGCCGGCACCGGTCGCGCTGACGAATACCGCATCGGCTTCTCGGTCGGCGACACCAGCGATGTGGTGTACGGTGTGGTCTGGCCCCTGTATGGCGAGGAAGACGAAGAAGACCTGAGCGAACTGGCGACATTGCCGTTGCAGCGCCTCGCCGCCGGCGAAATACCGCGCCCAACGCCACTGGAAGAAATCACGACGCTGTTGCGCGAGGCCGGCGTGGTCCGGGTGATACGTCATGCCGACCGCTTTCCGATGGAATTCTGCGATGATTGCAACGCGCCGCTGTTCCCGGATCCGGATGCGGATCTGGTGCATGCCGAAATGCCGGAAGATATCCCGCAGGGCGCGACGCATTTTCATTAATCCGACGGCCGTCGCCATCGAATAAAGAAGTCAACAAGAAATTTCCGGAGAAGGTATGGACCGCAACGCCCTGCTGGCAACGACTCGTGCTGAATTTCTGCGGGCTTTTTTGCTGGCGGTGGATCGCGCCTTGCCCCGCACCAGCGTCGGTCTATTCAAGGCGGCCGATGCCAGTTTCTACGCCGCCGACCAGCAACGCCTGATCGGCGCCTACAGCATGTTGCGTGATCGCGCCGCCGACCTGCAACAGCAAATGGCGCGCAGCATGGACCAGCTGCTCAATCGCAGTTTCCAGACGACCTACAGCACGTTCCGGCCCTCGTTCCTGTCCAGTTACACCGGCGCCGGACTGGCGCTGGTGGACGCCACCGTGTACGAAGACCAGCTGCGCATCGATGAGGTCACCGGCGCGTTTCGCAACAGCGCGGAAGACCAGCTGCGCGACCTCAACATTCGCGTCGCGATCCTGTTCGAGCAGGACAGCATCAACGAGCGCGAGAATCCGTTTCGTCCCTTTCTGCTGGCCCGCGCGATTGCCACCGCGATCGACAACCTGGGGCATCTGGTCGAACTCAACACCGCCCTGTTCGATCAGCTGGCCAGCGAACTGGAAGACGAAATCGCGGATGTCTACAACGCCGTCAATGCCCATCTGGCCGCGCACGGGATTGCCGCGCAGCTCCAGCTGAAAATCAAGAAATCCGCGTCGGCACGGGTCGACAGCAGCGAGGAGGCGATTGATTCGGAGGCCGAGGCGGCGCCCTATGGTGCGCAGGAAGGCTACCGTTCGGCGCCGACCGACCCGCATCAATTCGACACCGGCGAACGCAGCCTGTCGTCCGATCAGCCGCGCCGCCGGATTGAGCAACTGTTCGATTTTGTCATGCAGATCGCCCGTCCGCAGGCGACGCCGGCAAGCGGCAGCGCAGACCAGCCCGGCCCCGGCGCTGAGCAACGCTCGCGCGACACGGCTGGCGACAATCCCGTGCCGGGTTGGCTGGGCGCACGCGGCATGGCCGATACCTTGCGCAACCTGTTCTTCAACCCGGCCGCAATGGGTCCGATGCGCGGCAACCAGGGCGCTGCGGAAGCGCCCGCCAGCCGCATCGTCAGCGGCAAGCTCAGCGCCTCCCTCGCGGAGTTGATGAACCACCACATTCCAACCGGCGAGGCCATGACCGGCGGCGACGGCACGCTGCGCAACCTGATTTTCGAACAGCGCGCGGCACTGTCGGAAATTACTGAAGACGGCAACGAGCAGATGACCATCGATGTCGTCGCCATGCTGTTCGAGTTCATTTTGCGTGACGCCCAGGTGCCTGCGGAAGTGCGCGCGCAACTGGGGCGGCTGCAATTTCTCGTGCTCAAGGTGGCATTGCGGGAAACCTCGCTGCTCACCCACAAGAGCCATCCGGCGCGCCTGCTGGTCAACCGGATCGGTTCGATTTCGGCCGGGCTCAAGCAAATCGACCCGGATGGCGTGCGCGTCGGCACCGAGATCTGCCGGATTGTCGAAACCTTGCTGGCCGACCGCAGCGAGAGTTCGAACCTGTTCGAAACCATGCTCGATGAATTCGACGCGTTCATCGCCAACGAACTGCGCGCCGGCGACAGCCGCGTCGATCTGGCGGTGCAGGCGGTTGAAAACGCGCAGAGCCGCACCCTGCGCTTCGCCCATCTGACGGCACAGCTCGGTGAAGTCCTGACCGGACTGACGATTGACCCGTTCCTCGCCCAATTCCTGACCACCACCTGGGTCCACGTGATCGAACGGGCCGAACGCGCCGTCGGCTCCACCTCGCAACTGTATCGCCAGCTGGTACCCGATCTGTTGTGGAGCATCGTGCCCAAGTTCACCCCGCCGGATCGCGCCAAACTGGTCGCCATGCTGCCGGGTATCGTGCGTACGCTGCGCTCCGGCATGCAGCTGGAACACTGTAGCGCGGCACGCCAGCAGGAAGTGCTGAACTGGCTGGTTGACGTGCACAGCCGGGCGCTGCGCAGCACCGACGACAACGTGCCGCTGCTGACTCTGGCGTCAATGCATCTGCATTTCGAACATTTCATTGCCAATCCGGAGCGCGACGAGCACCTGTCCGACGCCGGCGATGCCGAAACCGGCGTCTATCACGACGATTTCCTTGCCGAGGCACTGCAGGAATCTGCGGCGCAGGTCGAGCAGGTCGATCCGCTGATCGAACGCGCCGGTGTCCAGATGGGCGCAAGCGGTCACGCACAACCCACCGAGCTGAGCGAGGCCGAGGTGCTGGAGCGTCTGCGCAGCGGCCTCCAGATCACCATCATGCTCGGTGACACGCCGGCCAATGGCCAGTTGAACTGGGTCAATCAACAGACCACGACGCTGGTGTTGACCATGGAAGGTCAGCCGAAGCCATTGATGATGAGCGTGCGCATGTTCCTGCGCCTGCTGGGACTGGGCCGAGTTCAGTTTGTCGAGACGGCGCCGGTGTTTGACCGCGCCGTGCAGGCGCTGTTGCACTCGGCCGAGCAGGTCGAGCAACAGGCTGCGGCCTGAGTTTTACGGCACGGTCCTGGGTCCCGCCACCAGCGCAATGCGCTTCGCAACACGCGCCGCCGCAGCGCTATCGCCACCCTTCTCGGCGCGTTGCAATTGCACCCCCAACCAGGCCAGCAACGGTCGCCGCCAGCCCTGCGCCGAGGCTGTTTCGGTCGCTACCGCGATATCGTCCGGCGTCAGCCGCGCGCGCTGCAACAGCACACCGGCGGCAATCAGGCGTGCCAACGGGTCGTCAATCATGCCGATCACATTGGTCGTGGCATTGCTGCGCGCCGCATCCACCAGCGCGCGATGGTGTGCCGGCAGCAGCGCCGTATCCAGCGCCTGCCACTGTCCCTGCAAATAGGCGGCATACGCACGCTCGGGCGCGGCCGCCTCCGCCGCCAGCGGCTGGTAGCCGGCGCAAGCATCGAACTCCAGAGTGGCGACCCGCGCCGCGCACCGCACCAGTTCGGCACGGGCCACCAGGTCGGCGCGGCCGGTGCTGGCAATGCTGTCGCGCGCGCGTCCGTATTCGAGCTCGGCGATACGCGTATTGCCGCTTAGCCAGGCGCTGGTAAAGGCTTGCAGCTCGCCATGTGCATTGGTTTGCCAGACCGGCGGCAGCGGCTTCGTGCTGCAGGCTGACATCAACCCGATGGTAATCAGAATGACGGGGATTTTCATGGCAACTTGAGCTCGTTGTCGCGTGCGAACGGCCACTTGCGATTGATTTCATCGACCAGGCTGGTCACCTTGCGCAGGCTGGCATCGACTTCCAGCCGCAGCGCGCCCAGATCGTCGGTGGCGACGCGCGCGTTGGCGCCGACCGCCTGCGCCTCGGCCAGCACCGCGTCGACCTTCTTGAGGCTGGTGCGGGCATCGCCCAGCACGGCGTTGAGTTGCTTCACGGTGGCCTGGGCATCCTCCATCACACCCTGCTTGCCGAACACGCGCTGATCCGCCTTGGCCAACAAGCCATTGACGTTGTCGAGCGCCGTGATGATTTTTTTCGCGTTGTCGTCGCTGCCCAGGGCGCCGCCCAGCAGCCCGTATTTTCCGGACAGGCGTCCGGTCGCATTCTGCACGTTGGCCAGCGCGGTATTGAGGCTGGAATCGGACGAGGTCATGGCGCCGAGATTGTCGAGCAGCGTGCGCGCCGCCGCTACCAGGCGCGGAATTTCCGCGCCGGTGTCACCGCGCAGGACGCCGCGCACGGCGTTTTCCGGCAGCGGTGGATCGGTCAGAATGCCGCTGAAGGCGCGAATCCGGGTGTCGCCGACCACGCCACGCTCCAGCGTGAAAATGCTGGAGCTGCGCAACCAGTGGGCATCCTTCTTCGGCACATCAATCAGAATCCGCACCGTGCCGTCGCCGGCCAGTTCAATGCGCTGCACCCGGCCGATCGGAAATCCGGAGAAGGTCAGGTCCATGCCGACAATCACGCCCTCCGAGTTGTCCGAGGTCAGCACCAGCCGCTGCGTGCTTTCGAACACGCCACGCGCATACATCACGTACAGCAAAAAACTGCACACCAGCACTGTCATCAGCACCAGCAGGATGACGGCCCTGAATTCAACATGCGCAATCGGCAGCGCGGCGGGATCTTCTTGCATGGTTCGGCGGGACCTCGATTAAATATATTTGATGGCCAGCGAACCGGCCTCGATCAGCAGCAACACGGACAACAACCGCACTGCACCGGGCTGGACCGCGCCGACGTCAGGTTTCGGCGCCTGCCGCTGGCCGATCAGCGTCGCCATCGGGATGACTGCCACGGCAAGGCCGAACAACACGGTCTTCAGGGCGAAACCAATGGTGATCACCGGTTCGAACACGCGCCCGACGGTGCGCGTGTAATCGCCCAGCCCGCCGATCGAAAAGCCATACACGTTCAGATAGGCCAGCACCAGCACCAGCACACTGCTGACGGCGGCCAGGCTGACCACCGCGAAGGCGCCGGCCAGTACCTGCGGCACCAGTTCGCGCTGCAGATGCGACAGGTCAATCGGTGGCAGCTCGGCCGTGGCGGTGGCATCGAACGCCAGTCCCGAGCGCAGCGTGACGAACAGCGCCGCCGCCAGCGGAATCAGTTCCAGCACCAGGACCCGCACCATCATTTCCAGCGCATATTGCGACAGGCCATAACTGAGCGCGGTGACCACCACGATCCTGATCAGCACCTGGCTGATCAGCGCACTCAGCACCGTGAACCAGGGCAGCACCTGCCAGGTGCTGGCATAGATGTAGCGCGATGCCGCACCGCGATTGGCAGCGCCGTAGGTCGACGGTGAAAACGCCAGCACCAGCATCATGGCGCCCAGATGCACCATCTGCCACCAGCTGACCACGCCGCCGAAGAAGGCGCGGCCCCACTGGCTGGGCTTGAGATGAAGGAAAGAGGTCGACGGCATGGCGCAATGATAACGCAGCGGGGTGGCAAAACCGATGCCTGTGCCGCGGCGATAAAAAACCCTGTCGCGTCTGGCGGGACAGGGTTGATCGGATTGCCTGCAAGGGCCGTGCCGCTTACGCCGGTTTGGCGAGGCTCTTGTTGTACGCTTCGACGCCACCGAGGATTTCGGCCTTGGCATCGTCGGGACCGAACCAGCCTTCGATCTTGACCCACTTGCCTGGCTCCAGGTCCTTGTAATGCTCGAAGAAATGCTGGATCTGCTGCAGGCGCAACTTGTTCATGTCGTCCGGCTTCTGCCAATGCGTGTAAATCGACAGCACCTTGTCAACCGGCACCGCCAACACCTTGGCATCGCCACCGGCTTCGTCGGACATCTTCAGCACGCCGATCGGGCGGCAGCGCACCACGACGCCCGGGAACAGCGGAAACGGCGTGATCACCAGCACATCGACCGGATCGCCATCGTCGGAGATGGTGCGCGGGATGTAGCCGTAGTTGCACGGGTAATGCATCGCGGTGCCCATGAAACGGTCAACGAAGATCGCGCCGGATTCCTTGTCGACTTCGTATTTGATCGGATCGGCGTTCATCGGGATTTCGATGATGACGTTGAAGTCGTTGGGCAGATCGCGACCTGCGGAAACGTGGTTCAAGCTCATGGTGTTTTCTCGCTAAGTGAAAAAAGGGATGGTTCGTTCAATCGAACAGGCCGGCCAGCGCACACTGGCGATAGTGGTTGTTGGCCTGCTCGGTCTGGCCCAGCGCTTCATGCAGCTGCGCCAGTTTCAAATGGGCGGTGCGCACCGTATCGGCTTCGACGGCGTCCGACAAGGCTTGCTCCAGATGGCGCTGTGCCTTGCCCCAGAGTTTCTGCTTGAGGCACAGCGTGCCCAGCGTCAGGGCCAGTTCCGGATCGGTCGGTCGCTGCGTTGCCCACGACTCGCAATGTTCGATCTGCTGCAACAGGGCGGGCGAACCTTCGGCCGCAGCGCTGTCGCGATACGCGCGCACCAGGCGGTCGCTCCACTCGACTGCCAGTGCCCGCTCGACGATAGTGCGGGCTTCGTCGGACAGGCCGCGTTCAGCGAACGCGCGCGCGGCACGCTCGGCGACAAATGGCGTGGTCCGATCGGCAGTCGGGATATCGAGCCAGATGCGGCGCACCGATTCGGCGTCGTGCAGGCTGTCGGACAGCAGATGTTCGTAGGCCAGTTCGCGCAGGCGGCGCGATGCCACCGGGTGCAATGCATTGTTCTTGTCGAGCGAACGCACCAGCCGCAACACCTCGGGCCAGTTGCGCGCCTGCTGGTTCGCCTTCAGCGCCAGCCGCAACACATGGATGTGGCGGGTGCCGCTGGCGTTGAGTTCGGCGACCGCCGCCAGCGCGCCTTCGGACTGATGATCGTTGACCAGCAATTCGAGCGAGGTCATCAGGCGCGCCGTGCGCAGCGCCGGATCGTCGACGGTGCGATTGAGCCAGTCCTCGCGTCGCGCCGCCTGTTGCATGCGGTGCGCGGCGCGTGCGCCGATCAATGCTGCCAGGCCGGCGTTGTCGGGCGAATCGACGGCGCGCGCAGCGGCTTTCTCGGCATGCCCGAAACGGCCCTCGAAAAAAGCCTTGAGGGATTCGCGCAAGGCCTTGTTGCCTTCACGCTCGCGCTTGTCGCGCCGGTAGGCCGCGACCCGGGCCGGCATTTGCTGCGTGATGGCCAGCGTGTTGAGCAGCAAAAAACACAGCCAGAACAGCACGGCCAGCAACAACAGGAAGAAATTCAGCGACAAATCGATCCGGTACGGCGGGTAGAAAAACACCACATTGCCCGGATTGAAACGTGACGCAACCGCCAGCCCAACGGCGGTCGCAAACAGCAGCAGGATTCGGAGAACGAGGCGCACTATGGTTTGGCTTTGTAATTGCGCACGGCGTTGAGGCTTTCCGCCAGCGTCGGGATGTCGATCGAGAGATTGCTCGACTGGATCTGCTTGAGCAGGGCCTGCGTGTTCTGAGTCTGCCGCGCGCGCGTGTCGAAGTATTTGGAGATCGCATCCTGCGACGCAATCATGTCGCTGCGGAAGGCGCTTTCATTGCGCGATAGCAGTGCCAGACGCGCATTGAGCAGGCGCAGCTTGAGGTTCTCGCGGGCGTAATAGGCCTGGGTCGGCGACAACAGCAAGGCGTCCGAACTCTCGACGCTGCGCACCCGGATCAACTGGCTAACCTCGCTCCACATTTCGCTGGTGAAACTATTCCATTTGTTGCGCAAGTCGTCCGGCCATTCCGATGGCGGCCGTCCGCGCGGCGTGGCGGCCGGTGAGGTGCGCTCGGCGTGCACCATGGCACGACGATTGTTCTTGGGTGGCGTGGCGGGAAGCGAGGGTTTCTCGTCCGACAGCAACGGCATGGCGTCGATCTGGCCGATGGCGCTGTCAAGGCGCAATGCAATGCCGGTCAGATCAAGTGCCGGCACCGAGCGCAGTCTGTCGAGATCACGCGCAATCGAGCGGCGAATCGTGATGAACTGCGGTTTGTCCGAACGCGACAGGCTGCGGTCGGCGTTTTGCAGCGCGATCAGTGCGCCCTGCACGTTGCCAGCCAGTTGCAGCTGCTGGCTGGCGGTCGACAGCACCTGTTCGATTTCCGCCAGCGCCCAGTCGTCGCGGTTCTTCGACAGGTCCTGGTACAGCTGTTCGAGCGCCAGTTGCTGGCTCTGCGCTTCGGCCTGGCGGTTTTCCAGCACGCTGACCTTGCCCTGCAATTCGCGCGTGCTGTCCTGCAGCGACTTGACGATGCCCCTGGTTTCACTGTTGATGTTGTCGCCGGCCTTCAGGCGCTGCGCGGCTTCGGTGCGCAGAATGTGCATTTCATTGCGCCAGGACCACCACTGGCCCAGCAGCAAAACCGTCAGGAGCAGGATCAATGCATACAGCAAGCGCGGCGCGGCGCCCGCCTTGCGGCGGCCCGCTGCCAGATTGTCAGGGGTCGGAGAAGGGGACATTGTGCCAGGCTGGGGAGGATGGGGTAAATCAGTCATGGGCGCGATTGTAACGCGGTAAGTAGCCCGTCGTCCCCTGCGTCGGTCAAGTGGATGTGTTGCAGGCCACAGGCGAGGGCCGTTTCGGCGATCCGGCGATGCGGTACGTAGAAGTGTTGTTGTTGCAGTTTGGCGACTCCCTGCAGTGGATCGACATGCGCGGCGCTTTCCAGCAAACCCTGCAGCGCTTGCGAACTCGTGATGATCCAGCCGTGCGGCGTTGCCAGCAACGTGCCCAACTGCTGCGCGCGAGCGGCGTCAAGCGGCACGACGCTGCGCCGGTAGGCAGCCACCTGTTCGACCACGACGCCGGCCGCGCGCAGGGCATCGGCCAGCAACTCACGGCCGCTTTCGCCGCGCAGGATCAGCACGCGGCGCCCGCGCAGGCGCTCCAGATCGAGCGCCAGCAGCAGCGTCTGCGAATCGGTGCGTTCGGTGTCGTGCGGGCTGCTGATTTGATAGTGCGGTGCACTGACACCGTGGCGCGCCAGCGCGCGTCGACTGCCCTCGCCCATCACTGCCAATGGCAGCGTAACCGGCCACGCCGACAGTTGCGCAAAGGTGGCATCGATGGCGTTGGGACTGACGAAGGCGACCAGTGCGAAATCCGTCAGTCGCGCCAGCACCGCACGCAACGCTGTGGGGTCCGGCAAGGGCTGGATGTCGAGCAGCGGGAACACCACGACATCGCGCCCGGCCTCACGCAAACGCTGCGCCAGTTCGCCGGCTTGCGCCAGCGGCCGCGTCACGATCAGGGTGTCAGGCATTGCCGCCGATGAGGTCGGTGCCATCCTGCGCGGCGCTTTCGCACAGCGCCAGGATTGCTTGCGCGCCGCGTGCATGCAAGGCGGCGGCGACTTCGCGACCCAGTGCTTCCGGCGCCTCGGCCGGTCCGCTGGCCTCGAAGCTGGCCACGCGCGTACCGTCGGGGGTTGCCACCATGGCGCGCAGGCGCAGGTGCTCGCCATCGAGCGTGGCGAACGCTGCCAGCGGAATCTGGCAACTGCCGCCAAAGGCGCGCGACAGCGTGCGTTCGGCGCGCACTGCCAGTGCCGTGGCGCGATGATCGAGCGGCGCCATCAGCGCCAGCAGATCGTCGCGACCGGCGCGAATTTCAATCGCCATGGCGCCCTGCCCCGGCGCCGGCAAACTCAGCTCCGGTTCCAGCGCGGCGCGGATGCGCTGCGGAATGCCAAGCCGTTTCAAGCCGGCCGCCGCCAGAATGATGGCGGCATACTCGCCGCGATCGAGCTTGCCCAGGCGGGTATCGAGATTGCCGCGCAGCGGCTTGATCACAAGATGCGGAAAACGCGCCGCGATCAATGCCTGGCGCCGCAGACTGCTGGTGCCAACGATGGCGCCGGCCGGCAACGCCTCCAGCGACGCATGGTCATTCGAGACGAAGGCGTCGCGCGGGTCCTCGCGTTCCAGCACCGCCGCCAGCACAAAGCCGGCAGGCAATTCCATCGGCACATCCTTGAGCGAATGCACCGCCAGATCGGCACGGCCTTCTTCCAGCGCGACTTCGAGCTCCTTGACAAACAGGCCCTTGCCGCCGACCTTGGAAAGCGTCCGATCAAGAATTTGATCGCCGCGCGTGGTCATGCCAAGGATTTCAACAACGCACAGCGGATATAATGCGGCCAGTCGTGCACGTACATGCTCGGCCTGCCACATGGCCAGACGGCTTTCACGAGAAGCGATGATGAGCCTTGCGGGTGGGGATGTTTTTAACACGCATTCTTTCAGTGATTGCAGCGCCCATGTAGCCGATGCGCCGCCGGTTGTAGCCAGATTTGTGGGGCCAAGTTTATCACGCAGCTCCCGCCGATTCGATACCTCCGGACAGCCCGGTTTTCGCCACTCCACTCTCTCGCTCGCGTCACCTGCCATGGCAAAACCACTTAGCACCTCGCTTTCCGCCAAACCCGTCGTCGACAAGGACGCACCGCTCAAGGAAGACATTCGTTTGCTCGGCCGTCTGCTGGGCGACGTGCTGCGCACCCAGGAGGGCGATGCGGTATTCGATGTCGTCGAGACGATTCGCCAGACCGCGGTGCGGTTCCGCCGCGAAGACGACACCGAGGCCGGCGCCGAACTCAACCGCATGCTGAAAAAGCTCACGCGCGACCAGACCATTTCGGTGGTGCGCGCCTTTTCGTATTTTTCGCATCTGGCCAACATTGCCGAAGACCAGCATCACAACCGCCGTCGCCGCGCTCATCAGCTGGCCGGCTCGGTGGCGCAACAGGGCAGCGTCGCGTTTGCGCTGGCCAAGCTGGATGCAGCCGGGGTGTCCGGCGCGACGGTGCGCAATTTCTTCAATGAAGCGCTGATCGCGCCGGTGCTGACGGCGCATCCGACCGAAGTGCAGCGCAAGAGCATTCTCGACGCCGAGCACGAGATCGCCCACTTGCTGGCCGAGCGCGATCTGGCGCTGACGCCGAAAGAGAGCAAGCGCAACACGGCGCTGCTGCATGCCCGCATCGCCACCCTGTGGCAAACCCGCATGCTGCGCTATTCGAAGCTGACGGTGGCCGACGAAATCGAGAATGCGCTGTCGTATTACCGGATTACCTTCCTGCGCGAACTGCCCGGCCTGTATGACGATATCGACGACGACATCGCGCTGCAATTCCCGCAGAAACATGGCAGTACCGAGACCGCGACCTACGTGCAAATGGGCAGCTGGATCGGCGGCGACCGCGACGGCAATCCGAATGTCAACGCCGGCACCATGCAACACGCACTGCAACGCCAGTCCACCACCATCCTCGATTTCTATCTCGAAGAGGCGCACGCGCTGGGTGGCGAACTGTCGATCTCGACGCTGCTGGTGGATGTCAGCGCGCCGCTGCAGGCCCTGGCTGCGGCTTCGCCGGATACTTCGGCGCATCGCACCGACGAGCCGTATCGGCGCGCGCTGGTGGGCATTTACGCACGCCTCGCCGCCACCGCGCGCGCACTCGGCGCGACCAATATCCTGCGGCGCGAAGTGGCGCCGGCTGCGCCGTATGCGGCCGCGCATGAATTCGCCGCCGACCTGCAGGTGCTGGCCGATTCGCTCGCCACGCATCACGGCGAGGCACTGATCATGCCGCGCCTGGCATCGCTGCGCCGCGCCGCCGACATCTTCGGCTTTCACCTCGCCACACTCGACATGCGGCAAAGTTCGGACGTGCACGAACGCGTCCTGCGCGAACTGTTCGCCAGCGCCCGCGTCGAGACCAATTACGCGGCGCTCGGCGAGCAGCAAAAAATCAAGCTGCTGCTGGCGGAACTGTCGCAGCCGCGCCTGCTCACCTCGCCTTACCTGACCTATTCCGACGAAACCCAATCCGAGCTCACGATCCTGCGCACCGCCTGCTCGATCCGCACCCGCTACGGCGAGCGGGCCATCCGCAACTACATCATTTCGCACACCGAAACCGTGTCCGATCTGCTCGAAGTCCTGCTGCTGCAAAAGGAAGCCGGATTGCTGCGCCTCGGCAGCGAGGGCGCCGAACTGGATCTGATGGTGATCCCGCTGTTCGAAACCATTCCCGACCTGCGGCTGGCGGCCGAGATCATGGAACAGTGGATGGCGCTGCCCCAGGTCAACCGTCTGATCGCGCGTCAGGGCATGCTGCAGGAAGTCATGCTGGGCTATTCGGATTCGAACAAGGACGGCGGTTTCCTGACCTCGACCTGGGAGCTGTACAAGGCTGAAACCCAGCTGGTGCAGATCTTTGACCGGGCCGGCGTCAAGCTGCGCCTGTTCCATGGTCGCGGCGGTACCGTCGGCCGTGGCGGCGGTCCCAGCTACGAGGCGATCCTGGCGCAACCGGCCGGCACCGTCAACGGCCAGATCCGGCTGACCGAACAGGGCGAGATCATTGCCTCGAAGTTTTCCAACCCGGAAATCGGCCGCCGCAACCTGGAGCTGCTGGTGGCTGCCACGCTGGAAGCGAGCCTGATGCCGCAACCGATCGACAGCCGTCGCGCCAAGAAGAAGCTCGAATTCGAGGCGGTGATGGAGCAGTTGTCCGAGCATGCCTATCGCGCCTACCGCAATCTGGTGTACGAAACACCGGGCTTCACCGATTACTTTTTCGAAGCCACGCCGATTGCCGAAATCGCCGAGCTCAACATCGGCTCGCGTCCGGCCTCACGCAAGGAGACCCGCCGCATCGAAGACCTGCGCGCCATTCCTTGGGGCTTCTCTTGGGGCCAATGCCGCCTGCTGCTGCCCGGCTGGTATGGCTTCGGCAGCGCCGTGACCGCCTGGCTGGCCAACAGCAGCGATGGCAACAGCCTGAGCAAGAAACGCACGCTGCTGCGCGCGATGGTGCGCGAATGGCCATTCTTTGCAACCCTGCTGTCGAACATGGACATGGTGCTGGCCAAGACCGACCTGGCGCTGGCGTCGCGCTATGCCGAACTGGTGGTCGACAAGAAATTGCGCAAGGCGATCTTCAAGCGCATCGTCGGCGAGCATGAGCGCACCACCGAAGCATTAATTGCCATTACCGGCATGAAGGAACGACTGGCAGGCAATCCGCTGCTGGCGCGCTCGATCAAGAACCGCTTCGCCTACCTCGATCCACTGAATCACTTGCAGGTCGAGCTGATCAAGCGCCACCGCGCCTCGGTGGCGGGTGAACGCGAGATGGATGAGCGGGTGCGGCGCGGAATCCACTTGTCGATCAACGGCATCGCGGCCGGCTTGCGCAATACCGGCTGACCGCGCGGGAGCGGCGCGCGGCTATTTTGCGCCGACCGAATTGCTCAGCGCATCGCGCAGCGTGCTCATGGTATTGAGGCCCTTCACCATCCCCAACGCATTGCTGGTCGCGTTGATGATGGTCTGGCTCCGGATGTTCTGATTGCTCAGCGTGTTCTGGATCACCGTGGTGGGTGAATTGACACTGCCGGCGCCCGGCTGAAAGGTGTTGCCGGGTCCGTTCTGCACCAGATTGAGCGCGGTTGCCTGGCGGTTGAAGGCCATTGCCTGCTCCGGCGTGACCTTGCTCAGGTCGCCGATATTCAGCGCCGTGGTGGTGACCAGATTGCCATTGATGTACACCGCACGGGCGATGCCAAACGTCACGATCAATCCGTTGCCCACATCGAAGCCGCCGCGGATCGCATCCAGCGCGCGGTTATTCAGCGTCAGCCATTCATCGCCACTGCTGGCGGCCGCAGCCTGCGCCGTCACGACCGGCGTCTCGGCTGGCGCGACGGGCGCCGCAGACGACGCGATTTCAGGATGACGCACGGCCAGTTCCTCGACCACCAGTGGCACTTCCTGCGTCGCGGCACCCAGCTGCTCGATGGCGATGTCGGCGTTGCGCTGTTCTGCGGCCAACTGTTCGACGATCCGGTTCGCTTCCTGTTGTTGCGGATCCAGCGGCTCAGCGACAGGCGGCGCCATCACAACCGGCGGCGCTGGCCGGACCGCTTCCTCTGCTGCCGCAGCCGGCGGCGTGACCGCTTCGTCCATCGCATCAGGTGCACTGGCGGCGGGCGTCAACACGGTATCGGGGTCGGCGGGCTCCAACCCGACCGCGACCGGCTCGTCGTCGGCGGGTTCCGGCGCAACCGCGACCGACTCCTGGTTGCCGGGTTCCAGCGCGACCGCGACCGGTTCCTCCTTGCCGATGATCTCCTCGACGACAGCGGTCGCGCTATTCTCCGTGACTGGATCGCCTGGCCAGAATGCGTCTGCCGGCTCGGCCTCGACCGCCATGATCGAATCGGCGCGAACCGGTTCGACCGGCTCGCCGGCAACGGGCAGGGCCTCATCGCCGGCTTCCAGCGCGATGGGCGCAAGCGCATCGTTGGCGACGTCGTTGGGTTCCTGCAGCGCCGAAGCATCGCCCTCCTCGGCACGTGCCGGGATTGAATACACACAGCACGCGCTCGCCAGTACGCAAACGCATCCGGCCACACGCCCTCGCAACGGCAATAGCACTGACATCAAAAGTCCCCCGGACCAAATTTCGACAAGGCCGAATCGATCAGGCTGCGCTGGATCACACCGGCCGCCAGCGGTGCGCTCGGCGCAACCCGCCAATCCTCGGCGCGGTTGAAACGGGCCTGCTCCATCCGGTTATGGATCACGAACAGCAGTTCCTTTTTCCAGATCGCTTGAAACTGTGCACGCGCGATGGCACGCGTACCGGTGGCCGGGTCGCCCAGCAGGACCCGATCACCGTGAATGCCCTTGACCACCACGAAATGGTGATAGCCGTTTTCGACCAGCAGCACGATGGCCGGGATGTTTGCCTCCATCAGCTTGTCGAGCGGCTGTTCGAAACCATCCGCATGAAACCCGCGGGCTTCCAGGAAGCGCTTCATGTCGAGCAGCGAGAATCCCTCGCGCCGGATTTTTTGCTGATCGCCGGCGACGTACATTTCTTCGAACACTTCGCGTTCGGTAATGGGAAAACCATAGTGATAGGTCAGCAAGGTCGCCAGCGCGGCCGAGCCGCAGCTGAAATCGAACTGTTGCAGCGTCGTGCCCAGCATGCGCGCCTGTTTGATGCTGGTGACCGGCACCGCGTAATCCGCCCCGCCCAGTGCGGCGAAGCTCGCCCCGGAACAGGTGATTGGCGCGGCGGCCAGCAGCGCAACGGCCAGCAGGAATCCCGATGGCTTCATGGATCAGTTGAGCTGAAGGTTGATGATGGTCGCGTTCTGGATCAGCACGTTGGCGCCGGAATTCTGGATCACGATCGGAATTCCGCTGAGATTGGAAAACGCTCCGGTGCCGATCGAATTGGCGCCAGTGACGACCCGGTCGGCGGTGTTCTGCGCCGTGGTGCCATTGAGCGTCATGTCGTTGCTGACCTGCTCGGCGCCGCCGCGATAGCCCTCCAGCGTATCGGCTTCGATCGGCGCGCCAAACGGACCGGGCGCGGTTGTCGCGATGGCCGGCGTGTCGATCCGCTCCGGCTCGGTCGCCGCGCCAGGATGGTCGTCCGCAGCGCGACACGGCAGCGCGACCAGCATGGCTGCGCAAAATAATACTGACGGTTTCAGAACAGGCATGATGATTCCTTGGCAAACTCCATCCAGGCTGGCCAACCAGCGCCGCGCGCCCCAACCAGGCGCGCGGCACTGCTCGGGACGACGCACTACTTGCCGACGGCCAGATTGGACTGCACGTTGACGCTTTGCTGGACCAGACTGGACAACCCGCTTTGCTGCGAGATCACCAGAACGCCCGCAGCCGACTGCGCCGTACCGGACATGGTGTTGGACATGTTGAAGGTGCCGGCATTGACCGTGTTGGTGCCACCTGCGCCGCCAGCACCGCCATTGCCCACCCCGCCATTGCCAGCGCCAGCGGTATTGGTGCCTGCCGACCCGCCGGAACCGCCCGTGTTGCCGCCACCGCCAGCGCCGCCTGAGCCGCCATTGCCTGCGGTAGCACTGCCATTGGAGGCGCCGCCATTGGTCGACGAACCGCCCGCTGCGCCATTGCCGCCGGTGTTTTGTGCAAAGCCGCTGTTGCCGCCGTTGCCGCCGGCTGCGCCCACCGCACCATTGCCACCGGTACTGTTGCCGGTTGCGCCAACTGCGCCGGATCCGCCCGTGCCGCTGGAGGCTGCCGCACCCGTTCCGCCAGCCCCGCCGCCGGCCGCCGCTCCGGCCCCGCCAGCGCCACTGGAACCGGTTGCGCCCGCTGCGCCGGCTGCCGCAGTATTGGTTCCGGCCGCACCCGCCGCACCAGCCGCACCAACCGCACCAGCCGCACCGCTGCCACCATTGCCGGCGCCGGCCGTGGCCGTATTGGCGCCCGACGAACCGGCCCCGCCGGTGCTGCCACCGCCAGCGCCGCTGCCAGCGCCTTGACTACCGCCGTTGCCACCGGTTGCAGGTGGCGTTGCCGTGCCGCCATTGGCATTGCCAGTCGACGCTGCAGTACTGCCGCCCGTGCTGCCACCACCACTGACGCCATTCGACACGACTGCGCCACCGCCATAACCACTGGCGCCGCGACCGCCATTGCCGCCATCGCCACCGCTGCCGCCCGAGCCACCGGATGCGTTGCCGGTGCTGCCGCCGCTACCACCGTTACCGCCCGATGCGAGACCCGAAGAGCCGCCGCTGCCGCCATACGATTTGCCGCCGTTGCCGCCCACACCGCCGAGCGTATCGCCACTGTTGCCACCGGCGCCGCCAGCACCGCCGGCTGCCGCACCGCCAGCACCGCCAGCGCCGCCTGCCCCGCCTGTACCGCCATTGCCACCGCGCCCGCTGTAGGCGCCGGTTGCGGCGCCGCCAAAGCCACCGGAACCAGCCGTGCTCGACCCATTCGAGGCACTGCCGTTGGAGGCCGAGCCACCGATCGCGCCCACCGCTCCGGCGCCACCCGTGGCCGTCGCGCCATTGCCGCCATTGCCTTGCGTATTGCCACCGAAGCCCTGACCGCCGGTGCCGCCGTTGCCGGTGCCGCCATTCGCATTGCCATAGTTATCGGCATAGTTGCCAATGCTGTGGACTACGTTATTGGTCACCGTGCCGCTCAGGGAACTGGTTGCCGTCGCCTTCGAAATATTGAAGGCATCGCTGAATGACGCGTTCGAGCCATTGTTGGTCGAGACACTGCGCGCTGCGCTCGCGAAAGCCCCACCGGACGCCTGGTTGGTGCTGCGATCACTGTTGTCGCTGCTATCCTGCGACGCGCTCGAATTGTCGCTGGCCGATGCCCCTCCACCGCTTTGCGTCGTGGTCTGTGCCATTGCCTGACCGCCAAGGCCAAAGGCAAGCGCAAGCGCCGAGGCCAATAAAGTCCTGTTCATAGAAATTCTCCATTGAGATGGTTGTGAGTTCGGGTTGAGTTGGATTGGTGGCCAACGTGGCAACGGACAGCAATTTCGGTGCCAGTCAACGCCCTCAATGCGGCGCTATCAGCGTGTCATTCGGGGACGCCGGCAGCCTGTACCCCGGCGGTATCGCGGCAGCCGGATTCGTGTGAGCAATCACTTCAAATCGGTAACTGTTTTGTGACAGTATCAGGCGACCCGCGCTCTGTAGCTACGTGAGCCTCGTCGCGCAACCTGCGCGGCCGCGGCGAGCTGACTGTCACGCCTGTGTGACGCGGGCGCAGCGTTCATGCGCCACCGACTGGCGATTGCGGCGCACCCCGCCGCCAATGCTGCGACCGCAAATATCCCTGAAACATCAATTGGCCTGTACCAAGCCTGTGACACCTGGTCGCGCCAGGCGCGCGTGGCATTCCCATCACGCCGTGCCGGAATGCCTCAGCGAACTTTATTCCAACGCAAAGAAGCGCCATAAATGCGCCGTCGCCGAGCGATCTGCAGCCGAATTTTGATAGCATCTTTACAACAAGAAGTGCGCACTGTGCGCGCAAAAAAAGCGTTGCTGAAGGCCAGCATCGCCCCATCGCCCGGAGGAAATTCGCGTGAAAGCAATGCAGCTTGCACCCATCAAATGGGCCCTTTGTTCGACTTTTGCCCTCTCCAGCATCGCCGCGCCATGGGCCAACGCACAAGAGGACCAGGCCGTTCAGCTCGATGTGTTGCGCCGTCAGATCGAGGAACAAACCCGCCAGATTGCCGCGCTGAAGCAATCCATGGCAACGCAGGAAGCGCGCTATCGGGATGTCCAGCGCGCGCTCGGTCTGCAGTACCCGGCGCAGCCATCCGGCGCGGCCGTGGCCGGCACGACGACGGCCGCTGCGCCCGTGGCCGAGCAGCCCGAAGCGCCGCGCTCGGTGCGGGTCGGCGCCGCGCCGCAACGCGAGACACAGCCGCTGGCCGTGGCCCCGCTGTTCGAACAGCCCGGCATCCTGACGCCCAAGGGCACATCGGTCGTCGAACCATCGATCCAGTACGCGTACTCGTCGAACAACCGGGTCGCGCTGGTTGGCTACACCGTGATCCCCGCGCTGCTGATCGGGCTGATCGACGTGCGCGAGGTCAAGCGCAATACCGTTACCGCCGCATTGACCGGACGCTTCGGCATTACCAATCATTTTGAAGTGGAAGCGAAGGTGCCGTACGTGTATCGATCCGACGCAACCGTCAGCCGCGAGATCTTCACCGGCACGGCCAACGAGAATGCCTTCAACACCAGCGGCAAGGCGCTCGGCGATGTCGAACTCACCGGCCGCTACCAGTTCAACGATGGCGATGCGAACAAGCCTTACATGATCGGCACCCTGCGCTTCAAGTCGCGCACCGGCAAGGACCCGTTCGATGTCGTTACCGATTGCATCACGCGCTGCGTTGGCAATACCAGCGGCACCGGGCTGCCAACCGAACTGCCAACCGGCTCGGGCTTCCTGTCGCTGCAACCCGGCCTGACCTGGCTGTTTGCTTCCGACCCGGCGGTGTTCTTCGGCAGCTTCAGCTACACCTATAACTTCAAGCGCAACAACGTCTACCGCCGCGTGCTCAATGGCGAAAGTGAATTCCTGGGCTCGGTGGAACCCGGCGATATCCTCGGCATGAATTTCGGCATGGGTCTGGCGCTCAATGACCGCGCCTCATTCAGCGCCGGCTTCGATTTGAACTCGATCGGACGCACCAAGCAGAACGGCGTGACCGTTCCCGCCTCCGTGCGCACGCAACTGGCCACGCTGCTGCTCGGCTACTCGCACCGGCTCACGGAAAAGACCACGCTGAATGTGTCGGTCGGCGCCGGGTTGACGCGCGACACGCCGGATCTGACGCTAAACGTACGCCTCCCCATGTCGTTCTAGACGCCGCCATGACATCGCGCAAAATTCTCTGCATGACCCTGGGTGACATTGCGGCGCCGGTAGAGCCGCATCTGCGCGACGCCGGCTGGGAAGTAGTGGTGGCAAACGACCTGGTGAAGGCACGCCAGATCCTGCAGCATCACCAGTTCTTTGCCTGCGTGCTGGTGCTGCCGCAAACTGATCCGCAGACGCTCGACCGCATCGAGGCCTGCATGAAGCTGGCGACCTCGGCGGAATGGCTGGGCGTGCTCGGTCCCCGTGCGCTGGAGTCCGCTGCCATGCGCGAATTGATCGTCAATTATTTTTTCGACTATCACACCGATCCGGTCGACCCGGACTATCTGGCGCGCACGCTTGGCCATGCCTATGGCCGGGCCATGTTGCGGTGCGAGCATGACAACTACCTGCGTTCGGCCGAAAGCATGGGCATGGTTGGCCAGAGCGCGGCCATTGGACGCCTGCGGCGGCAGATCCGGAAAGTCGCGGCAACCAGCGCGCCGGTGTTGATTGGCGGCGAAAGCGGCAGCGGCAAGGAACTTGCCGCACAAGCCGTACACAAGATGTCGAACCGGGCCCGCAGCGGGCCCTTCATCGCCGTCAATTGCGGCGCCATCTCGCCGTCGCTGATTCAATCGGAGTTGTTTGGCCATGAACGCGGCGCCTACACCGGCGCCTCCACCAGCAAATGCGGCTTGATCGAGGCTGCCCATGGCGGCACCTTGTTTCTCGATGAAATCGGCGACCTGTCGCTGGATCTGCAGACCAATTTATTGCGGTTCCTGCAGGAAAAAACCATCAACCGGGTGGGCGGCACCGAGGCCATTCATGTCGATGTCCGTGTGATCGCCGCCTCGCATGTCGATCTGGCCGAGGCCGTGGCCAGCGGTCGGTTTCGGGAGGATCTGTTCTACCGCCTGAACGTGCTGTCGATCATCGTGCCACCGCTGCGCGAGCGCAAGGAAGATGTGCCGCAGCTGGCACTGCATTTCTTCAACGTCTGCGCAGCCGACAAGAAAACCCGCGCCGGCGGCTTCAACCGCAAGGCGATGGCAGCCCTGACGTCGCACGATTGGCCCGGCAATGTCCGGGAACTGTACAACCGGGTCCAACGCGCGGTGGTGATGACGGAACGCAGCATGATTTCGCCGTCCGACCTGGGCCTGGAGGAAGACGAAATGATCAGCTATATCGATCTGGATCGCGCACGCACGGTCGCCGAGTGCGATGCCATCCACCTGAGTCTCAACAGAGTCGGCCGTAATGTGACGCACGCGGCACGAGAACTGGGGATATCGCGGATGACGCTGTATCGCCTGATGGAAAAACACGGCATCGCGCTTGGCGGCAGCTGATACCTGCATGGACTCCTTTCCCGGCGAAATCTCTTTCTTAAGGGTGGCGAAAATGGGGCACATTGAATTATTCACTGGAAATTTCTTGAATCTCACAGCACCACGCGAATCGGATATTCATCTCGAAGATATCGCCCAGGGCTTGTCAAATATCTGTCGATTTCATGGACAAACTGCAACTTTCTATTCCGTTGCACAACACTGTGTACTGGTATCAATGCACCTCGTTATACACAATTCGCCTGATCACCCAGCCGACGTAGCGCGCGCATCGTTTTGACAGCGACATGCACATCTTTCAAGCCCAACCAGA
>NZ_JAXCHT010000028.1:0-41180 GCF_035984655.1 Actimicrobium sp. GrIS 1.19
GTGTCTGCAGCAACCGAAGTCACCGCAGTGCATTTCCATCAAGTGCCCACACTTATCGGCTGTTAATTGTTAAAGAACTTCTACCGCACTCCGTAAAGACTTCGATCAACTGCACCGACCGCCGCTACTTCGTGCACCAGACAAAGCGTTTTGTTTGTCTGCAGCAGAGAGATGAGATTATGCTGCTTTGCTACCTAGTCGTCAACCCCTTTCGCTACCCAATTTCGTACCGTACCGCGTAACAAAACCAGACAACAAACCGAACAGCACCACAACCTCTTCTTGCCCGCCTTTCGACGGGAGCCGAACTATATCAAAGCCCCTTGAAGATTGGCAAGCGTTTCTCGACGAAAGCTGCCATTCCTTCTTTTTGATCTTCCGTTGCGAAGGTGCTGTGAAACAAACGGCGTTCAAACAGGACGCCTTCGGACAAGGAGACCTCATAAGCGCGGTTGACCGATTCCTTGATCATCATTACCGCCGGCAACGACATTCCGGAGATGACGGTAGCGGCGGCGAGCGCCTCGTCGAACAATCTGTCCAGCGGCACCACCCGTGAAACAAGTCCGGCGCGTTCTGCCTCCGCGGCATCCATCATCCGCGCTGTCAGGCAAAGATCCATTGCTTTCGATTTGGACACTGCGCGCGGCAGGCGTTGCGTTCCTCCTGCGCCAGGAATCGTTCCAAGCTTGATTTCCGGTTGTCCGAACCGCGCGTTATCGGCAGCGATGATGAAATCACACATCATTGCCAGCTCGCAGCCACCGCCCAGCGCATATCCGGCAACTGCGGCTATGACAGGCTTGCGCACCTTGCGAATCTGCTCCCAGTTGCGCGTGATGTAATCACCCTTGAAGGCATCCATGTAGCTGTACCCCGCCATTGCGCCGATATCAGCCCCTGCCGCAAATGCTTTCTCACTGCCAGTCAGAACGATGCAACCAATGTCGTCATTATGGTCGAATGCAAGCAAGGCGACGCCCAACTCATCCATCAGTTGATTGTTCAATGCGTTCAGTGCTTTCGGACGATTGAGTCGAATGACTCCAACGCGCCCAAGCACCTCGGTCAAAATCGTTTCGTAAGTCATTGCCTGTCCCGTTTCATAAAGGTGAAATCGAATGGTTACCTGGTTTTCTCGGTTGCTGCCGGCAACTTCGGCATGAGAACCCACATCATCCCGCGCTGTTTCATCTTGCCGGCCTTCTCACCGGCCTCTGCGCCGAAACCCCAGAAGAAATCGGCCCTGACGGCGTTCTTGATGGCGCCTCCAGTATCCTGCGCCATCATCAACCGCTGCAAGGTCTTCTGGCTGCCTGGCTGCGTCGTGGACAGGAATACCGGCGCCCCGAGCGGAATATATTGCGTGTCAACTGCCATGGAGCGCTCCGGCACCAGCGGCACACCGAGCGCGCCCTTCGGCCCCTTGCGGGGATCGATCACCGGCTCTTCCTTGAAAAAGACATAGCTGGGATTGGCATTCAGGAGCTCCGCTTGGCGATCGGGATGCGCCACGTACCAACTCTTGATGCCCTGCGCCGAGGCCTGATCCAGCGTCAACTCGCCGCGATCAACCAAATAGCGACCAATCGACTTGTACGGATAACCATTCTGGTCCGCATAAGCAATCCGCACCACCGGGCTGCCATCGGCAAACTGCACGCGTCCTGACCCTTGAACCTGCAGAAAGAACGCTTCAATCGGATCATCAACCCACATCAACTCGGTGCCGGACAGTGCACCGGCTTTCATCAATTCGCCGCGCGACGAATACGCGACCACCTTGTTACCCTGCAACCGACCGCGTAAACGCATTCCCTTGAGCTCGGGATAGACCCCCGCCAGATCGACCGTCAACAAATCATCGGGCGTACGATGCAATGGCGTTTGATAGGCGCCACCCCGCTTGCGGGCGCCTTTCAACAACGGCTCGTAATAGCCGGTGACCAGGCCCGTTTCGGTGCCGTCCGGATTGAAGACCTGATTCGGGATGAAGAATGCCTCAAAAAATTGGCGGACCGCCTTCAAATCCTTCGCGTTGACGTCGCGGGCAATCATGCACGGCTCTTTCCAGTCCGGTTTCTTTACCAGTACTTCGCAGGAACTAAGAAAGGCTGGCCAACCATCGCGCAGATCATCCTTATCCCAGCCCGGCAGGACTGCAAAGGTCACCGGGCGCAGGATGTCGCCCTTGACCGGCGGGGCCGCAACGGTCGCCGCCGGACTGCGGTCGGGCGGCACTGTGGAACAGGCAGCAAGCAGCGCAAGCGCGGCAAGTATACTAAGACGCTTTAATGACATGAGGGATGGTCTGACATGTGGCTACTACTGTTGGAAGCGGGCTTCGCGGGCTTTCTGTTCATTTTCATCGTCTGGTGGACCATGTACTCCGGCCCTGAGAAAAAACCCCCGACGGAAGAAAAAGAAGATCAGCCGGAATAGATCAGTGCAGGGTGCGCGGCCGGGACAACACGAACTCGGGGATGTTTGCCTGAAACTGCTCACCATCCTCGGCCACACAGAAATACGCGCCGCGCATTGAGCCTTGTGGCGTGGCCAGCGTTGCGCCACTGGTGTATTCGAAAACCTGACCCGGCTCAAGCAGTGGCTGATGCCCGACAACGCCAAGTCCGCGGACTTCTTCGATATGGTTGTTGGCATCGGTAATCACCCAATGCCGGGAAATCAGTTGCGCCGGGATTTGTCCGCTATTGGTAATCGTAATCGCATACGCAAACACATAAATTGAGCGGTCGGGCTCGGATTGTTCGTCAAGGTACTGCGTCCTGACGGTGACCGTGAGCTCATACGCTGCCATGCGAATTCCTTGAAAAGTGTCCGACTAAGAATCAAATAAATCCGGTTCGAGGGAGCTGATCCCATCGCCGACGGTGCAAAAACTCCATCTATTCTGACGAACGCGGCATCGCTTAGCAAGCACCAGAAGGTTAAAATGCGCCACCTCATTTGAATTGATACCCATGACCACCTACCGCATCGCTCCCAGCATTCTGTCTGCCGACTTCGCTCGTCTTGGCGAGGAAGTTCGCAATGTCGTCGCGGCAGGCGCCGACATCATCCACTTCGATGTGATGGACAACCATTACGTTCCCAACCTCACCATCGGCCCGCTGGTCTGCGAGGCAATTCGCCCGCACGTGCAGGTGCCCATCGATGTACATCTGATGGTGCGGCCGGTGGACCGCATCATTCCCGATTTCGCCAAGGCCGGCGCCAACATCATCAGCTTTCATCCGGAAGCCTCCGAGCACCTTGACCGATCCCTGCAACTGATTCGCGATCATGGCTGCAAGGCCGGACTGGTGTTCAATCCGGGCACCTCACTGCATTTTCTGGAGCACGTCATGGACAAGATCGACCTGATCCTGATCATGTCGGTGAACCCAGGATTCGGCGGCCAGTCGTTCATCCCGGAAGCCTTGAAAAAAATCGCCGCAGTGCGTCGCCTGATCGACGATTCGGGCCGCGAGATCCTGCTGGAGGTCGATGGCGGCATCAAGATCGACAACATTGCTGCTGCCGCCGCAGCAGGCGCCGACACCTTCGTGGCGGGGTCGGCCATTTTTGGCAAACCGGATTACAACGCCGTGATCGACGCCATGCGCGCACAATTGGCCAGCTTGTGAAGTTCACCGGGATCGGCGCCGTCATTATTGACCTTGACGGAACCATGCTCGACACCGCGGCCGATTTCCAGAGTGCCATCAACCGCATGCGCGCGGAACTTGCGCTGGCGCCGCTGGATATCGACACCATCAAGTCGTTTGTCGGCAAGGGATCGGAAAATCTGGTGCGCCAGGTGCTGGCGGTCGATTTCGATGCCGCGCAGGTCGAGGCGCGCATCGAATCGGCGCTGGCCGCGTACCAGCGCCACTATCTGATGATCAATGGCGATCATGTGGCGCTCTACCCCAAGGTGCGTGAAGGCCTGGAGGCATTCCGCCAGCAGAATCTCCGGATGGCCTGCGTGACCAACAAGCCGATCGGCTTTACCGTGCCATTGCTGCAAAAGACTGGCTTGCACGACTACTTTGACATCATCGTTGGTGGCGACTCCTTGCCGACCAGGAAACCCGATCCAGGTCCGTTCCTGCATGTTTTCCGCGAGTTCCGACTGCAGCCGCAACAGGTCGTGGCAATCGGCGATTCCAGCAACGACGCCATTGCCGCACGCGCAGCCGGATGCCACGTTCTGACGGTTCCGTATGGCTACAACCACGGCCAATCTGTACACACGATTGATTCGGATGGTATAGTCCAGACGCTGCTTGAAGCAGCCCACCTCATCTCACCCTGATATTTAAACTCATGTTTCTGGTCCAAAAAACACACGCACAGATCACCAGCGCCTCCGAGGCCTGGCTGTGGCGAGGCTGGCAAATCCCGGGTTGAACCAACCCCTGATGCGCCGTTGATCCCCTTTGCGGACATCAACGTTTTTAGATAACCCGCCGCTCAATCCCGCCGAGCGGCCCGGAGAGAAACATGACTGAACTCGAATTCAAATCGCTTGCGTCGCAAGGCTACAACCGCATTCCACTGATCGCCGAAGCCTTCGCCGATCTTGAAACGCCGCTGACCCTGTATCTGAAACTCGCACAAACGCAGGGCACCGGCAGGAATACGTTCCTGCTTGAATCCGTGGTGGGCGGAGAGCGCTTCGGCCGCTACTCGTTCATCGGCCTGCCCGCGAACACGCTCCTGCGCAGCACTGGCCGACTGACTGAAGTGCTGCAGGATGGGGTGGTCACCGAGACCGTCGAAGGCAATCCGCTCGACTTCATCGAAGCTTTTCAACAGCGCTACCGGGTGGCGATCCGCCCCGGCATGCCACGCTTTTGCGGCGGGCTGGCGGGATATTTCGGTTACGACACGGTGCGTCACATCGAGAAGCGCCTGGCCGATTCAACGCCAAAAGACGATCTTGGCCTGCCCGACATCCAGCTAATGCTGACCGAAGAGCTGGCTGTCATCGACAACCTGTCCGGCAAGCTGTATTTGATCGTGTACGCCGATCCGACCCGCCCGGAAGCCTTTTCCAAAGCGCGTCAGCGCCTCAAGGATTTGCGCGCGATGCTGCGCCGCGCCGTCGACGCGCCGGTGACCTCGGCCTCGGTACGCACGGACAGCGTGCGCGATTTCCCGCGCGACGCCTACCTGAAGGCGGTCGCCAAGGCCAAGGAATACGTGATGGCCGGCGATTTGATGCAGGTCCAGATTGGCCAGCGCATCCGCAAACCGTATGTGGATTCGCCGCTGAGTCTGTATCGAGCCCTGCGCTCGCTGAATCCGTCGCCGTACATGTACTACTACAACTTCGGTGACATGCAGATTGTCGGCGCCTCGCCCGAAATCCTGGTGCGCAACGAATCCATTGATAACGACAAGAAGAAAGTCACCATTCGACCGTTGGCCGGCACCCGTCCGCGCGGATCAACGCCAGAGGGCGACGCAGCCCTGGCAACCGAATTGCTCAACGACCCGAAAGAAATCGCCGAACACGTGATGCTGATCGATCTGGCGCGCAACGATCTGGGTCGCATTGCCGAGACCGGCAGCGTCAAGGTCACCGACAAGTTCTGCATCGAAAAATATTCACACGTGCAGCACATCGTGTCGAACGTCGAAGGCACGCTCAAGCCGAAGCTGTCGAATCTCGATGTGCTCAAGGCGACCTTCCCCGCCGGCACCCTGTCGGGCGCACCCAAGGTCCGGGCCATGGAGGTCATCGACGAACTGGAACTGACCAAGCGCGGCATCTACGGTGGCGCCTGCGGCTATCTGTCGTTTGGCGGCGAGATGGATCTGGCCATTGCAATTCGCACCGGCGTGATCAAGGACGGCATGCTGTATGTCCAGGCCGCGGCCGGGATCGTCGCCGATTCGGTGGCGGAAATGGAATGGCAGGAAACGGAAAACAAGGCGCGCGCCGTGTTGCGTGCCGCCGAGCAGGTGCAAGATGGCCTGGATGGGGAGATCTGACATGCTGCTAATGATCGACAACTACGACTCCTTCACCTACAACCTGGTCCAGTATTTCGGCGAACTCGGGGAAGACGTCCGCACCTTGCGCAACGATGAGATCACGCTCGACGAGATCGCCGCGCTGCAGCCGGACCGGATTTGCATCTCGCCCGGACCGCGCACGCCCAACGAGGCCGGCATTTCGGTGCCGCTGCTGCAGCAATTTGCCGGGAAGATCCCGATTCTCGGGGTGTGCCTCGGCCATCAGAGCATTGCAACGGCGTTCGGCGGGAAAGTGGTGCGCGCGCGTGAAGTCATGCACGGCAAAACCTCGCTGATCGCCCACACCGGCGTCGGCGTGTTCAAGGACCTGCCGAGCCCGTTCACGGTGATTCGCTATCACTCGCTGGCCATTGAACGCGCGTCCCTGCCCTCCTGCCTGGAAGTCACGGCGTGGACCGACGACGGTGAAATCATGGGTGTACGGCACAAGGAATTCGATGTGCAGGGCGTGCAGTTTCATCCCGAATCGATACTCTCGGAGCACGGTCACGCGCTGTTGCAAAACTTCCTGGGGAGTTGACATGCGTGCGCTACTGCTGCTGTTGTGCCTGACTGCGCCGCTGGCCCATGCGGCCACGCTGGATTCGTGCAGCCAGAAGGAAAAGGACATCGGTGGAATCCGTCTGTGCGTCGAGGCCGAACGCACCCGCGCCGCCAATCTGCTGCGTGAAACCAATCTGGCGACGCAAGAGGCAGTCAACCAGAAGACCAAAACCGATGGCAGAAGAACCGCGCTGCGCGATTTTCGCGCGACCCAGGCGGGCCATGTGCGCGCCCGTGCGGTACTTTGCCGCGCGCAAGCCGACGGCGTGGACCGGCAGGCCTGCGAAGCCGACGCGGACCTGAAACAGGTCGAGCACCTGAAACACCTCGCCAATTAAAGTTCGGATCGCACGACGATCCAAAATCAAAGGATGTGCCATGCCAATCACGCCACAGGAAGCGCTGTTGCGCTGTATCGATCACCGCGAAATTTTTCATGACGAGATGCTGTCGCTGTTTCGCAGCATCATGAACGGCGAGATGTCGCCGGTCATGATCGCTGCACTGACCATGGGCTTGCGGGTCAAGAAGGAAACCGTCGGCGAAATTGCCGCGGCAGCCCAGGTCATGCGCGAATTTGCCACCAAGGTGCCAATGGCGGACACCACCAACCTGCTCGATATCGTCGGCACCGGCGGCGATGGCGCGAACACGTTCAACATTTCGACCGCATCAATGTTCGTCGCCGCTGCCGCAGGTGCGCGCGTGGCCAAGCATGGCGGACGCAGCGTGTCGTCCTCGTCGGGCAGCGCCGACGTGCTGGAATCGCTCGGCGCCAACATCAATCTGAGTCCGGAACAGGTGGCCCAATCAATCGCTCAGACCGGGATTGGCTTCATGTTCGCGCCGAACCATCACGCCGCGATGAAGTACGCGGCCCCGGTGCGCAAGGAGCTTGGCGTGCGCACCATCTTCAACATTCTGGGACCGCTCACCAATCCGGCCGGCGCACCCAACATTCTGATGGGCGTGTTTCATGCGGACCTGGTCGGCATCCAGGTGCGCGTGCTGCAACGGCTGGGGGCGCAACATGCGCTGGTGGTCTGGGGCCGCGACAACATGGATGAAGTGTCGCTGGGTGCCGGCACCATGGTCGGGGAGCTGGTGAATGGCGAAATCCGCGAATACGAAATCCACCCGGAAGACTTTGGCCTGTCGATGGTGGCCAGCCGCAATCTGCGCGTAGCCGATTCGACCGAATCGAAACAGAAAATTTTTGAGGCGCTGGACGACGTCGATGGCCCGGCGCGCGATATCGTCGCGCTCAACGCCGGCACCGCACTCTACGCGGCGGGACTGACCGCGTCGATCGGCGATGGCCTGGTCAAGGCGCGCGCGGCCATGTCGAATGGATCTGCGCGTGCCAAACTCGACCAGTTCATCGCAGTCACCCAGCAACTTGCCCATTCCTGAGCCCTGAAAACCATGTCCGATATTCTCAACTCCATTCTCGACGTCAAGGCCGACGAAGTCTCCGCCGCGAAAAAATACCGTGACTTTGCCAGCCTGCGCCGCGAGGTCGAATCGGATCGCGAAGCGCGCCAGTCGTTGCGCGGCTTCGAAGCCGCCTTGCGCACCAAGATCGCCGCCGGACAATCCGGTGTGATCGCCGAAGTCAAGAAAGCCTCACCGTCGAAGGGTGTTCTGCGCGCCGATTTTCGCCCGGCCGAGATCGCTGCCAGCTACGCGCAATTTGGCGCAGCATGCCTGTCGGTACTGACCGACCGGCAGTTCTTCCAGGGTGCGCCGGAATATCTGAAACAGGCGCGCGCCGCCTGCGCGCTGCCAATCCTGCGCAAGGACTTCATCATCGATCCATACCAGGTCTATGAAGCGCGCTCGTGGGGCGCCGATTGCATATTGCTGATCGTCGCCGCGCTCGATCACGGCCTGATGGCCGAGCTGGAATCACTGGCACTGGAACTGGGCATGGGCGTTCTGGTGGAGGTGCACAACGCCGACGAATTGACTGCGGCGTTACGCCTGAACACCGCGCTGGTGGGCATTAACAACCGCAACCTGCGCACCTTCGAAACATCCCTGCAAACCACGGTTGACCTGCTGCCGCGCATCGCTCCGGACCGGCTGGTGATCACCGAGTCCGGCATCCTGACGCAGGACGATGTCAAACGCATGCGCGACGTCAACGTCAATGCGTTCCTGGTGGGCGAGGCTTTCATGCGCGCGCCCGACCCGGGCTTTGCACTGAACCAGTTATTTGCCTAACCAGGCATTGCGCGCCTTGCGCAGCGCCGGGGGTTTCTCGAGTGTTGTGAGCGTGACCTGGGGCGCGTCATCCAGTGCCAGCCTGGCAGTGAATGTCATCAGCTCATCGCGCCGGAATGCGTGCAGCGTCACCGTGTCGCCGGCACGATATCGATGCAGCAAATCGTTCAGATTGGCGGCCTGGATGCGCAGGCCATCGAGCGCGATCAGTACATCGCCGGCCGACAGTCCCGCTTTGTGCGCGACGCCTTTTTCATAGACGTTGGCGAGCTTGCAGTCGTTGCCGTCACGCGTCGTGCGCACACCGAGACCCGCTGCGGTATCAACCGACGCAGGCGCAAATGCGACGCCAAACGGCGCCAGCACTTCCTTCAATGGCAAGTCCGTCGTCCCGCGCACGGCCCGATCGAGCAGACGCCGCAAGTTCAGGCCGCTGACCTCGTCGAACAGCGCATCGACTTCCTGTTCGGTGACGCCGCGCCCGCCATTGGCCTTGTAAAAATCCCGCCCGAAGCGTTGCCACAATGCGCGCATCACATCGTCGAGCGATTTCTTGCCGGCGGTTTCGGCGCGAATGGTCAGGTCCAGCGTCAACGCCACCAAGGAACCCTTGGTGTAATAACTGACGATGGCATTGGGGGCATTTTCGTCCTGCCGATAATATTTTGTCCAGGCATCGAAGCTCGATTCGGCAACCGACTGCTTGCTGCGCCCAGAACCGCGCATCACGTTGTTGATGGTCTTGCCGAGCAGCTTGAAGTACGCGGGCTCGTCGATCACGCCACTGCGCACCAGCATCAGATCGTCGTAATAGCTGGTGAACCCCTCGAACAGCCAAAGCAGCGGCGTATGCGTCTCCGCCGCCAGCGCATAGGGTGCGAACGCGGCCGGCTTGATGCGCTTGACGTTCCAGGTATGAAAATATTCGTGGCTGCACAGGCCAAGAAAGGTGCGGTAACCATCGCTCTGCTCGCTGCGTCCCTTGACCGGCAAATCGGCGCGCGCGCAGATCAGCGCCGTCGAGGCACGATGTTCAAGGCCACCGTAGCCGTCGCCGACGGCCAGCGTCATGAACAGATAGCGTTCCATCGGGGCGCGTTTCGAGCGCGGCTCAAACAACGCGATCTGGGCTTCGCAGACTTTTTTCAGGTCCGCCTGCAGGCGTGCCATGTCCAGATTCGGCACCTGCCCGGTGATGACGATATCGTGCGGCACCCCGTGGGCGGTAAACGTCGCAAGGGCGAAGGCGCCGTATTCGACCGGATGGTCGATCAATTCATCGTAACTGGCCGCGATGTAGGTACCGAAGCCGTAGCGCTTTGCCTTGAGTTCAGGCAGTGCGGTAGCCACCCGCCAGGCTTTGCAGGCGGGCTCAGCCGGCTTGACGATATCGACGACATGCGCCGCGGCTTCGTGCCCGCGCGCGGCCAGGAACACGCTGCTGCCATTGAAAAACCCGTGGGTCTGATCCAGATGCGCTGCACGCACCGACAGATCCCAGGCATAGATTTGATACCGAACAACCAGCGCGCCAGTGACGGGCGCGGCATGCCAGCTATGCTTGTCGCTTTTTTTCAGCGCGACTTTCTTGCCGTTGCAGTCGGCACGGATCTGCACGATGTTGCGGGCGAATTCGCGGATCATGTAACTGCCGGGAATCCAGGCCGGCAAACACAGCACCTGGCCGGCGGGATCGGGCTCCGCAACGGTCAATGTGATTTCAAACAAATGGGCGGCAAGATCGCTGGCGATGATCGAATAGTGAATGGCGTGGTTCAAATTATCCTCGGACGTTAGCGGCAATGAAGGTCAGGCCCAGTGCGGCGATGACGACGCAGGTAAGCTGGTAACGCAGGCGGATGAACCACTCCGGAATGCTGTACCAGTGGTACAGCCGCTTGTCGATCTGATAGGCGGCGATAAAGCCGACCACCATCACGGCAAATCCCAGTCCGAGCACGATCTTTGCTGCGACCAGGGCAATCAACGCCGGCGTCACGCCCCAGATCAGGGCGCGCTTGGTCTGGCCGATGGTCAGCATCGAACAGGTCAATGCCGCCCCCCAATGAATGCCACCCAAAAATGACAGGATCGCGATCCCGTATGACAGCTGCCCCCGGACCACCAGACCCAGCCAATCCGGATGCACGATCCAGCACGCTACCGACAGCAGCACGAATGGCACCAGCCCGGCCACACCAAGCAGATGTGCCAGACGCTTATTGAAAAAATTGGTATTCATCGAGGAGAGGCTTCGAAAAAAGAACTGCGGTTAGGAAAGCAGGAGCAAGTACGTCATGGTGGTCACGCGAGGTTGTACAGGTCAGCCATGACATCGATATCGAAAAAGATGCCGGGATCATCAACCGCGACTTCCGTCACCGGAAATTCGCGCAACAGGTGGCGTGCGCCCAGATCGCCACGCATTTGCAGCAAGGCGGCGCGATGCTCCCGGCTGAAGCCAATCGGATTGCCGCGTCGGCCATCGTGCACCGGCACCGCAATATCGGCGCCATTGCGGATCGCGGTATCGAGCGCGATGATGGTCGTCAGCCGCACGCGCGGCATATCGCCCAATGCAATGATCCACCCGGGCGCGCGATCGCTGACACGCACGCCGTGCGCCAGCGAATGGCCCATGCCGGCAGCCGCATCGGGGCAGCGGCTGGTTGTGAAGCCACCGCTGGACAGCATCGCAATCAGACGGTCTTCATCGGGATGCACCACCACCAGGCTCGTGGTCAGTGCCTGCGACAGGCGCCTGGCGGCGGCCATGACAATGCGGTCGCCATCCGGCAGCGCCTGCAACAGTTTGTTTTGCAGGCCGCTTGGATCGAAGCGCCGTCCGCGCCCGGCGGCCAAAAGAATTCCGGTACAGTGCATCGTTGCGATCAGCCCAGCGTGCTGGCGGCGTCTTTGATCGCAGCCCGAATACGTTGATAGGTTCCACAGCGACAGAGGTTGCCACTCATGGCGGCATCGATATCGGCGTCGCTGGGTTTGCTGTTCTGCCGCAGCAGGGCCGTCGCGCTCATGACCTGGCCGCTCTGGCAGTAACCGCATTGCGGCACGTCGATCTTGACCCACGCATCCTGCACGGCCTTGCCCACCTTATCTCCCTGCATCGCCTCGATCGTCATGACCCGCACGCCGGCGGCGGCACTGAGCGGGGTAACGCAGGAACGCACCGGCGCGCCATCGAAGAGCACCGTACAGGCGCCGCACAGCCCGGTGCCGCAGCCGAATTTGGTGCCCGTCATGTTCAGCAGATCACGCAATACCCACAGGATCGGCGTTTGCGGGTCGGCATCGATCTGCCTGTCGTGACCGTTGATATTCAGGGTAACCATGAGACGCTCCGGCGATGGGGTTGGGTTCGAATGACTGGCACTGAATATAACGGATTTCACACCAGAAGAGGACCGGGACGCCGTATCAGCGTGCGGCTGACGCCGCGTCTTTCAGCGCACTGAATTTGGTCTCCAGACCCTTGTTGTCGACGGCGCCGGGAATCCGGCTGCCATCGGCGAAGAAAATCGTCGGGGTGCCGGTGACGCGCAACTTCTGCCCGAGCGCCAGCACCTTGTCGTTCGGTGCGATACAGCCCGCTGCTGCGACCGGGGCTTCCTTGCCCTTCAGCATCCACTCGTCCCACGCCTTGCTGCGATCGGCCGCGCACCAGACATTCCTCGACTTCGGCGCCGAGGCTTCCGACAGGATGTTGTACATGAAGGTATAGACCGTCACGTTGTCCACGGTTTGCAGGGTCTGGCGGAAGCGCTTGCAATAGCCGCAATCGGGATCTTCGAACACGGCGATGATGCGCTTGCCATCGCCGCGCACGGTTTTCACAGCCAGCTCCAGCGGCAGATCGGAAAATTTGACCTGATTGATCTCATCGACCCGCGCCTTGGTCAGGTCCTTGAAATTCTTTGTGTCTAGGACGCGCCCGACAAACAGGTATCGTGCCTCTGCATCGGTGTACAGGATTTCACCGCCGACGCGCAATTCAAAGAGGCCGCTGTACGGCGTCTTGCGCACTGACTCGACCACGGCGCCGTCACCCAGTTTTGGCTCGATCAATTTCTTGATCGCGGTTTCCTGCGTGGTTTCGGCGAATGCGCAATGCGCCACGAGCAGCAGCGGTAGCGCGAACTTCAAGGTTTTCATGCTGGGTCCAATTACAAAAAGGTGAAAGGCATCGTGCGTCAATGCCGGCTTCCTGAGGCATGCGCCATCAGGCGACGTTTAATTTGGGGGAATTGATTCAGCAGATTCAGGCCGAGATTGCGGACGATCCGCAGCGGCTCGAACTGCGCGTTGAAGAGGCGCTCCAGGCCATCGGTTGCCAGCTGCATCAGCAGCACGTCCTCCGCGCGCGCACGGGCGTAGCGCGCCAGCACGCGGGCATCGCCGCAGTCGCGCCGGGCAGCCTCGTCGGCCAGCGTGTCCAGCAATGCAACCACATCCGAGAATCCCAGGTTCATGCCATGTCCAGCCAGTGGGTGCACCGCATGCGCGGCATCGCCGACCAGCGCAACGCGTGGTCCGACCAATTGATGGGCGCGAATCAAGGCCAGCGGGATCGCTTGCTTCGCTTCCGGCAGCAACGGTTGCAACTGGCCGAACGGCTGGCCTGGCAATGCGCTCAAGCGGGCCGCCAGCTGCCCGGCGGTTTCCTGCATCAGTGTCGTCGCCAGCAATTCCGGCGCCGACCAGACCAGCGAGATACGATTGCCCGGCAACGGCAGCAGCGCGACAATGCCCTCGCTTGCGGTGAACCACTGAAAGGCCTGGCCCTGGTGCGGCAGCTCGCAGCTAAAGTTACTGACTACCGCGCGCTGATCATAAGGACGGTAATCGATGCCAATATCGCATTGATTGCGCACCCAGGAGTGGGCCCCATCGGCACCAACCACCAGGCTGGCGGTCAGACTGTCGCCGCCCTCCAGCTCAACCAGGGCTTGCTGCCCGTCGGCGCCCAGGCGCACCGCCCGTCCGCTTACCAGCGTCACGTTGGAAGCAAACCGCAATGCCGCATCAAGCGCCTGATTCAGATTTCTGTCTTCGACGATCCACGCCAATGCCTCCGCATGCGCGCCGTAGGCATCAAACTCCAGCTTGCCGCCGCGCGCGCCGTCGCCATTGACCACCATGCCAGTGACCGGTGCGACCCGCGAGGCGTCCAGCGCATCCCAGACTTTCAGGGACGTCAGCAAGTTACGCGCGATCGTGTTGAGGGCATAGACCCGCAAATCCCACTGGGCCGAGGCGGATTCAACCTTGGCTGACGATGGCGCCTGGCACAACAGCGAAACGCGGTGGCCGGCTTGCGCCAATCCGAGGGCCACGGTTTTGCCGATTGCACCGTTGCCGATAACGCAAACATCAGTGTGCATGTCACTCAATCACAGAAAAAATGGGGGGCGCGAACCGCGTTGGACCGATTATAGCCGGGGAATCGATATTTCATCGCCGATGCATCTTGCAATATCCGCCAGCTTTGCTATACTTGCGCGCCTTGGCCTGGTAGCTCAGTCGGTAGAGCAGAGGATTGAAAATCCTTGTGTCGGTGGTTCGATTCCGCCCCGGGCCACCAAGAAACAGCAGTAAAATCAGAGGGTTACACGCTTATGCTTGTAGCCCTTTTTTCTTGTCCGGTTCATTAGTCGCGTTGTGTAACCGCTGTGTAACCCGATTTCATAAATCAGGCGTAGTTCTGCAAAGTCGGCATGAAAAAACCCGCGCATGGCGGGTTTGATTTACCTTGATTGTTTTTCAAATCGACGCGAGCTTCAACGGGTCTTTACCACGGTCACCATCACATCCGCAAATTGCCCGTTTTGTTTCGGTGCAAATGGTAATGACGTTGATAAAGTTCTGCGGCGCATATCCATGCATCGCCACAAACCTCGTCACGGCTTCATCCTTGGATGCTTGGCAGTCGTCACCGTGCACCACTAGGCAGTAGTGCCCAGCACTGGGAGGCGCGGCGGCTTCTAGTCTCTCAACTCTGCTTTTCAGGCTCATTATTTATTTTCCAGTGCCGTGATGCGGGCGCTTAGTTCATCAATCTCTTTCAGTTTCGCCACACTGCCCAATCCAGACAGCAGTGCAGCACCTTGACCGGGCGCGAGTGTGCCAGCGGCCACGGCTTGCACGATGGCTTGTCCCTGCTCAGTCAATCCAGCGCCAACAGGCAAGTCGAGCGTCACCATAGATTCAATTGCCTTCATCGGCGGCAATACACGCTCCAGCAGCAGGCGGGCGGCCTGTGAATCGCCGTCTCTGGCCTTGCTAACCAATTGCTCGATAATCTCCGGCAGGTGCACGGATATAGCAGCGCGCAGCCTTCCCACCTCACCCGTGCCAGGCGTTCGCCCCTTTGGGTTTCCACTTTCGCCAGCAGACCACCGGCCACGCTTTTTCTGTTCAGTCATGCTTACCCCCTGCTATATCAAGTTCTCTAAAAACATCCCGGCAATCCCTCGCCATGAATGCGACACCACCAGCAGACCGAATGCGTTCAAGGAAAACGGCTTGCTCCGGTCGTAATCGTCCTTTCTCGGCTTTGACTTCCACGCCAAGCAATCGGCCATCCTTCAACTGTCCCAGCACGTCAGGGCTATCAACACCCGCGCCATAAATTGCGAGCATTTCCATGAGGCCAGCCACAGTAACGTGCGGGCTTGATGCGTTCACTGTGCCCCATTCGCAGGCGTCCACTACCGTGTCCTGATATTCAAGACGGAGGCAGGCCAGCGGCTTGCTGTACGGATTTTTGATCCATTCGCGGGCATCGCTGCGGCCAAGGTTATAAACGTCGGTCGCCACATCTTTGGCGGCTTGTGCGGCGGTCATCATTTGACCCCCTTTGTGCGCTTGCGCAGCCATACATTGACGGCGCGGCGGCCAGCCTCAGACAATGAATACACACCACGGCGAATTGCGAAGCCGTCGCGGTCGCGGTCGGGAACTTTTGTGCAAGGTAATCCATCTTTGCCTAGTCCCATATCACGCAATGCGGCAATTAAGTCAGGGCCATTGCTGCAACCTGCTACACGGTCCAATTGCTCACGCGGTACAGGTCGCACTAGCAAGGCATGTATGGCGCGAAGGTGACGCGGGTTATCAGTGCCGCTAAATTTAACGGGCGTAGTAGAATTAGGGACAGTTTCGGCAGTCTCGAAAAGGTCCGGTTTAGCTTGGCGGCGGTCGGACTTTTTCATTATTGCCCCCCGTTCAGCAGGCGCTTAATATCGGCTACTGACCACGACAAGCGGCCATTGATGCGGGTCGGGCGTATAGGACCATTTTCAAGGCAAGCCCAAGCGCGCATTGTTTGCGGTTGCCGCGTCAGGTGGAAGGCAGCGCACGCGGTATCTATGTAGTGGTCTAATTTGCACGGACACCTCGATAGGTGGAAAATTCACCATCAGAGGAAAAGCAAATGACAAAGCAACGCAGACATTTCGACATCAGCCTGAAGCTGGAAGTCGTACGCATGATCAAAGAACAGGGTCTGAGCACGACACAGGTCAGCCACAGCATGGATATCGGCGAGACGGCGATCCGACGCTGGCTCAAGCAGTATGAAGCGGAGCAAAGCGGGCAGCGAGGAATCGGCAATCCGCTGACGGTGGAACAGCAGCGCATCCGTCAGTTGGAGCAGGAGAACCGACAACTGCGCATGGACGTGACCATCTTAAAAAATGCGTCGGCCTTCTTTGCCCGGGAAATGAAATGAGCTACCAGCTCATCGACCAATTGCAAAAGAAGGCCATTCCAATTGAGCACAGTTGCCGCGTCCTGGCGGTGAGCCGTTCGGGCTACTACGGCGCGCGGCGCCGTCCTGCAAAACCGCTGTTATGCAGAGATGGCGTCCATCTGAAGGCTGCGTAGTCAAAAACCCACGGCGCGTATGGGTTGCGCGGCTTAGTGCCGGTCGATTCGCAGAACGACAAAAATGTTGCTTTGACCTTGTGCGTTGCAAGCCTTCTCCCGTCCGTTTGTTCGCACCGTACTTGAGCATCATCAGGTGAAGATTCGTTACCGTCGCTGTCAGTGAATATCTCCACAAAGATACTGACGGCAGGCGGGAACTTGGCGACATTAACGATTTCCTTTAAGGCGGCACCAACGGATATGCGGGCTTGTCCAGTTGGTAAAACGATGGTGTTTTTCATACGTTCCTTCAAACGCCTTCATTGAATAGGGCACCAGACAGGCAGGCGAAGGAACCCGCTTTTCTCCCCGTCGGGATAGTCTGGCGCTTTGAACTGTTACGCGGTCACGGTACGGCGCACACCCAATTTCAAACCAGCAGCATCCAGCACAGCCAGCAGAGTTTTGATAGTTGGGTTTCCTGTTGGGGATAGCGCACGGTATAAGCTCTCGCGGGGAATGCCAGCTCGCTCAGCAACGGCGGCCATCCCTTGCGCTTCAGCCACATGGCGCAAAGCGGCTAACAGCGCTTCACGGCCCCCGGCTTGGTCGGCCTCCTCCATCGCAGCAGCAAGGTATTCATCCGCAAAGGATGGGTCATCGCGCAGCAGTTCCACGACTGCATCATCGTGCGGTCGGCTTGCTTTAATCATTGTGAGTTCTCCTGTTCCAGTCTTTCAAATAGGCCACGGCTGTATCAATGTCGGCCTGTTGCTTGCGCTTGTCGCCACCGATAAGCAGTAACATCAGCTTTTCACCGGTGCGGGCGTAATACACGCGATAGCCCGGCCCATAGTCGATGCGCAATTCCCAAACGCCATCATTCAAAGGCTTACAATCGCCCAAATTACCGGCGGCCATACGCTGCACACGCACCAAAACCCGCGCTCTCGCTTGCCGGTCATTCAGGCTTGCAAGCCAGTCTTTGAAGGGGTCGCGCCCCTCCTCGGTCAGATAGTCGGTAATTTGATACATGGCATATTGTGGATTATACGTTACAGATTGAGAGATGCAAGGCACTTCACTTTACAGCGCGCAATCCGGGTTCCATTGGCATGAATGAAACCCCGGCCTGCTCCAATATCCAAGCCTCAATCTTGACGTGCCACATGCGTAGCAGGTCGAGCGGTCGGCGGATGTAATTCTGTTCGCGTACACCTTGCGGGGCGTGTCCTTGGATTTGTGCCGCGATACCGGCGGGCGTTTCCGTCCATTCGCACAGACTCGCAAAGGACCGGCGCAGGCCATGCAATGACACGTCCAAGCCAGCAACGGCACACGCCTTGCGGTGGGCTATGCTTGGCTCAGTTAGGCGGCCAGATGCGGCGGTGGGGCTTGAAAATGCCCACTCGCTGCGGCGCGGCAGGGCGGCCAGAAGATGCGCCACATACGGAGTCATCGGTACCATGCGGAAGTCTTCCACTTTGTCATTCAGTTTCAGGCTGTTCCATTGAAAATCTATGTCTTCCCATTTCAGTGTTGCCAATTCTTCGCGGCGTGCGCCAGTCAGCAGCAGGCATTGAAGGTAGGCACTGATAACCGGGTTTGCGATTTGGCGCACGACTGCGAACCATGCGGCGACCTGCTCACGTTGCAGCACGTCGTTTTTCACCTTGGATTTGCCCAGACTTTCGCGGGCCTTTTTGCTTTGTGCGGCATTGGCCTTGCTGATTCCGGCATAGACCGGATGCGCAGCACACCAGAATAAACACGCCTTCAGCAATCGCAAGGCAAGGCGAGCGCGTGTCGGACGCTTTTTGGCTTCCAGTTTGGCCCATGCCTCGATACGTTCCATCGTCAGGTCAACTAGGCGCACACCGGCCAGTGACGCAAGCGGCCCCGGCTCGGTCAGTTTCGGGCTTCGCGTGCGTTGTACGCCCCCGGCTTGGATGATGCGCAGGTGGTCTTTGTGGTGCAGGTCGGACCATTGCGGCGCACGGTCAGCGACGTATTCCGGCCATAAATCGCCCAATGTCACCGATTCACGCACTTGCAAGGTTTGCATCGCGTTCCTTTCGGCTTGTTTGGCATTGCGGGCGGCCTGCTTTGCTTCCAGTCCATCGGCTTTTACTTGGCGCGGGTCTTGGCCGTTGTCGATGATGACTTTTAGGCGGCGGGCTTCGGCCTGTGCTTGGTCAATGGTCCACGTTGCAGGTGCGCCAATAGTGATGCGCATTGCCTGCCCGTTGAGTTTGGCTTGGAATATGTACGACTTCCCCCGGCTCCGGTCTTTTTCCTTGCTATCGAACGTGACGGTAGCCCGAAGTCCCAAACCCGGCGCGGCAGTGTCCCATAAAAACGACTGCCTCTTACCTTGTTCGCATTGGAAGTCAGTAACACGGCCCGCCGTGAATTTTACCTTTGCCATCGCTGAAATACCCCGCTGTGTAATCTGTGTAACCGCTGTGTAACCCAGCTTGGAGTATATCAATCAACTTTAATCAACGCAACACAAGGACTTATTTTTATTAACTCATTGTTTTTTATAGGATTACACAGAATTAGCTATGTTAATCAACGGCAATAAATGGGTTTTTACTGGGATTGAAAATCCTTGTGTCGGTGGTTCGATTCCGCCCCGGGCCACCAATAGAATCAAACACTTAGCCCAGCCTTCCGGTTGGGCTTTTTGCTTTCCGGCTTCGGCGTAGTGGCAATGTGGGATTTGCAGGGATGTGCAAGCCAGGAAATAACTTCTTGCGGATGGGGTCACTGTTATTCGGGATTGTGCCAATTCGCTCGCAGTGCACGTGGCGATATCAGCGCGACGACTCAAACTTCCCTTGCTCAGAAGATGGGGAACCAACCAACGGTGAGAAATCCTGACCGCAGTTGTTCTGGATGCAGGTAAGTAAATACGGCATATAGTCGCGCCGTCCCGAGCTGGCTCGACACGCGGTATTCCACCCCGGGTCGTCCCGAACTTCTTGCGAAATCGATCAGGAATTGGGATTGCCCGACAAAGTGTTCGTAGCGTTCCGGGTTGTAAAGCTGCCCCATATTGCCGTACTTGGCTTCGGGGACTTTTCCCTCGAGCCCTGTCAAGCTGGTGTCGAGTTGTCGCGTGCCTACCAGATTGCCATTTTTATCAACGATGCCAATCACCGATTCCGTTGACGACCCTGTAATCTCTGTCTGATATCGCCCCCAAGCCTGGTCAGTGCGCGCCGGCGTATCGCCCAGATGCACATAGGTTTTCGACGGGTCGCTGACCGACCTGAATCCTGCCGCGCGCTCGGATATCGAAACGAGGCGATTCGCGGGGCCAGTGTCGCGCGCCGCCAGTCGAAGTGCGCGGCTGGCGCGGCTGCTGCCACCCATCCCACCCGCGCCAAGGAACCAGAAAACCGGCGCCACAACATGTTCACTGCGCAGCGCTCTGCTTGCCAATTTTCCGAGTTGCGGCGCCAGGGGCAATCCTTCGAAGGCGAGATTTTCGGCCAACTGCTCGCCGATGATGCCGCCGCCCCCGTAGCGGGGATCGATCGACAGCCGGTACTTGTCGACCGAACGGATGACTTCTTCTGCGTAAGGCGACTGGATTGGTCCCAGCCCCTGTCCTGCCGCGCCGTACAGCCCTATTCGCGCAAGCTGCTGTCCAGCCGAAATCAAGCCGTTCACCCCGCCCCGTCCCAGCTGCACAAGGTCGCCCCACTCGATGCGGCCGCGCCCTTCCGCCCGGGCCAAGGCTTCCGGATCCGATTCCTCGCGGTCAAACGGAGAGGGCTCCGCGCTGATAAAGATTTCCTGTGTCCACTGCGCTTCCGGCGCCTTGGTCTCCGTGCGCGGCGGTCCCTGGCGCTCCGGCCGGCTTTCGGACGGCCGATACGGCGCACGATGGGACGAACTCGGCAGCTGAATTGGTGGCGACGCCTTGCTGCGATCCGGACGAACGCCGCGGACAATCACCTCGTCGATCGGCGGTGGCTGGGCTTGCGCCGGCTGCGTCTGCGCGCGCGGCGGAGCGCCGGTATCGATCATGATTTCCTGCCCAGCCCAGGCAGGGGTGATCGGGGCGTTCATCCACGGTTCCACCGACACCTTCGTCGCCGCGTTCTCTGCCAGCAGGTTTGGGTTGCGCAGCAGGTTATGGTCGGCACCGTCGTCGATGCCGAATTCATTCCGATCCAGGCGATCAGTGCCTGTCGAATCCGCACTGGAACGCTCACCAGGTTCAGGAAAGTTGGTCAGTTCCGATAGGTCTTCATGGCCAGCCAGGTAGAAACCAAGGTAGGGACCGATGTACGGAACCTGCGCCGCAAACTCGCCTAGAGCGAAGTGGGCGAATGAGCCCCCTCCGCCGCCACCCCCACTTCCGCCGTCACTGCTGGAAGCGCCGCTGAAGATATCGTCGAACCAGTCAAACCAGCTCACCTCAGGCCTCTACCGTGATTTCCGTATTATCAAAATCAAAGTTGTAATTCAGGGGCAGAATCGAACCGCCGGGCCCGGTGTTATTGCAACGAATGATGACGTTCCATTGTTCGTCGATTGGCTCATGACCACGGATTGCACACACGATGCCATCTATCTGCACTTGAGTGCCGGCTGGCTCGCCAAACAATGTGGTTGTCACGTGCGCCGTGTAACCCACGCGTATCAGACTGCGGCATTTGATCTGGCCGATCAGGTAGACGGTCTTGTCGTTTTCCAGCCGCAAAACTGGCTGTCCCGCGGTCACAAATTCGCCGATATTGCGAAACACCGCCGTCACCACGCCGTCAAATGGCGCCACCAGGAAGCTGTCGATGAAGTCCAGCTGAATTTTTCTGATATCTGCCGCCGTCATCGCCTTGGCGTATTCAACGTTCTCGCCAAGGTTCATCTTGACGAGACGGAAGGCGGCCAGGCGTTCCTGGCGCAGCGAGATTTCGGCGCGCAGGTAGCGCGCCGCATTGTCCGCCGGGTATGCATGGAATTCCTGTCCGCCATAGGTAGTTTCAGACTGCGATGCCGTGTTGAATGCTTGACCACCGGTGGTTTGCGATGAGGAAGTACTGTTTGAGGTGGAATTGGTGACGGCGTCGACTCCATTGGACTCATACAGCGCCGCAAGCAGGTCGTGCCGCCGTTTTAGCACGCGTGACAAGCTGCCCAGCAGCGATGGCAGCGAGTTGGGGTCGGCCGGGTTATTGCCCAGCAGCTCGGTCCTGTTTTTAACCGCCTCGCCTGTCAGGTCGGCACTATTTTTGAGGCCGTACCATGCGAGAGCCTGCGTCAACCCGGTCGCGATGTCCTTGGCGCGAAGGCGCGACAGCACTGACTGTCCGAGATCGCTTTCAATTTCGCCAGGGCCGTCCCCGATAGGAGGTGGTATCAGCGTGGCTGCGATACCGCTGACAATTTTTTTGCTGCCGCTCAAAGAATCGAAGTTGCGAATCTTGATCGACGCGGCCGGAAGTTCTACCACGGGATGCAGTTTGTTCTTCAGGGCAATCAGGTCGTAGGCGCTCACGGTTTGACCCAGCAGCGTTTCGGGCTGGTACTCGATGATGCCGCTGATTGGGTAGCAGAGGTCGGCCGACTGTGTTGGACGAACGGTCAGGCTTATTGCCTTCGCTGTAGCCATTTGGTGCCGCCTTTCTTTCTGTTACGCGAGGGTCGAACCGGGTAAAGTGAAAATCATGCAGTTGAGTGTGCTGTCAGCCTGGCAACTGGCGTGCACGCCACGCAAGCCAAACAGCGGAACTGTCCAGCACTCTCCCGGTTGCAGCGTGCCCAAGCTGGCCTGGCCGGCGCCCGCATCGGAACCCAGGCTAATCGGATCACCCCACAGGTCGTTATGGATAACTAGCAGCAGTGGGACGTTGAGGTCGTTGGCGACGCCGCTCGATCCCCATAGATAGGTCTTGGTGCGAACCTTAACTGCATAGGTGTACATAAGAGGCCTTTCGCCCAAGCGTTACGTAGCAAACCAGCAACTGATTATCCGCACGTGCCGATCCATTGGATTGACGCAGATTAATGTTTGCCCACCCGGCCTGTAGCTAGCGGTATGTCGGTGCTTTTTTACAGCATCCGCGCCTGATTCACCGGGCTGATGGCGTTGGAAAGTTTGCGTGCAGGGGCGTTGGGCAGGATGGTGGCTGAACACATACGGCAGGGGGACCGAATTTCGATGCGCCAGCAACCCTGCCGCTGTGCTGAATCGGTAGCGAAACCGGCTACGCTGGTGGCTGGCAGAACAACCTGGCTCACGCAAAAAATGAAATCGTTGTCGCGGCGGCTCGTTTTCGCCCGGGGCCACAACAAATTGCAGCCAAAAAAACGGTTACCCGCATTCGCTGGTAACCGTTTTTTTATGCGCCAGGATCAGGCGCGCAGGAGTTTGCCGGAAAATTCGGGATGGCCCTGGAGCCACTGGCACGTGCCAGCGGCGGCGACAGTCTCGACGACCGGGCTCATTCCCGTTGACTATTGTCCGCCCCATGCTGGCGCGCCGGCCGGCATGGGTGAAACAGGTTGCGTCAGGTTTGCTTGATCTTGAGCTTGACGACGCGTGGCGCCCGCTCGGGTGACGGAGCAGAACCTGCATGGCGACCCTTCTGGGCCAGCATCCTGATGAAGTCCTGGACAATCTGGCGATGATGCTCGTCCAGATCCATGAAATCGGCAATCAGCTTGCTTTGCGCGGATTCAGGGCTGTCGCGCGCCTGCAGAGCGGCAGTTGCGGCGTTTTCTTCCGGCCCGCCAAAACGCAGCCATTCCGCAGTGACATTGAGCCAATTGGCCAGCGCGCGCAGCTTGTCCTGCGTTGGAATCGATTCACCCACCAGCCATTTGCGTGCCGCGTGCACGGTAATCGGACTACCGGAGAACCGGAAGTTAAACTCGCGCGACAAGTAGGTCGGATGATTTGCTGCGTGATTGGCATTTCGAAGGGCTTGTTGCAAGCGCGTGCTGAAAGCAGTGCGCTCGGAAGATGTTTTCATATTGAGCTATTCCAAAGATAGTGGCAGGTCATCGAAAAAAACTGACTCGAATCGTCTCTCTTGCGAATGGTTGCGGCTTATCTGATTTGAGGCCGTCGCCGACTCGATCTGCGGCTTGAAAATCTGACGTATGTAAACTACCAACAGGATACATCATGGTGTAACCAAAGAATAATAAATTATTTGCAGCACTCGGATCGCGCATCGTTGGCGCAACTATGAAAGTCGATGGAGATTGATTCGATAATGGCAGTGCAAGCCGACGCAACGCGACGATCCGGCTTTTTATTGGACGTTAGCTGCTCAACGAGGAAGGGGGAAACCGAGCGCCCATAGCGGACTTTGATCGGCCAGACTGGTTCGCAGTGCCTGAGTGTGCGCCTCTTTGCGCGACTGCTGACGGTTTATATTTTCTAAAATTAAAGATGTGCCGAAAGGCGCAATCAAAAGATTGTTAAATAAGCATTTTAAATGGGTGCAACAAAGTATGCGGCGAGCGCCCCCCCCTCTGATTCAGATCAATCGATTATCTCGTCCCGTTTCATTTCCACCGGCGAACAGTTGCGATTAACTGAAAGGTTTCAAGCCGGGTGCGCAATCCGGCGAATCTCCAATGGCATCGACATTTGTCATTGAATCAACTCCAACAGGCGAATTGCAAAAAATGTTAATTCGCGATGTGAACGATTGTTAAAGTAAAACGAAATGATGCCGATAATTAACAAAATTTGGTAAATTGAGATCATCGATTCACTCCACGCAACTGCGACCCCTGATCATGAGAATTGCCGTACTCGACGATGACCGCACCCAAACCGATCTGGTCTGCCAGGTCTTGACCGCGTCCGGCCATACCTGCCATGCCTTCCAGAGTGGGAAGGAGATGCTCAACCAATTGCGGCGCGAGAGTTTCGACATGCTGATCATTGACTGGCAGGTTCCTGACCTGAGCGGCGCCGAAGTCCTGCGCTGGGCACGCGACAAGCTGCCGGCGACGTTGCCGGTGCTGTTCATGACCAGCCGCTCCGGCGAGGATGACATCGTCGCCGGCCTGGCGGCTGGCGCCGACGACTACATGATCAAGCCGATTCGGCGCGGTGAGTTGCTGGCACGGGTGCAGGCGCTGTTGCGTCGGGCCTATCCCACCCAGAATGCGATCGAGCAGATCCAGTTCAGCCAGTATATTTTCGAGCCGCGCACCGGACGCCTGAGCGTCCATGGCGAACAGGCCGAGCTGACCCAGAAGGAATTTGACCTGGCCCTGCTCCTGTTTCGCAACCTTGGCCGGCCGCTGTCACGGGCTTACATCCTCGAAGCCGTCTGGTCGCGTGATGTCGAAATACCATCGCGCACCATGGATACGCATGTGTCACGTGTGCGAACCAAGTTAAAGTTACGTCCAGAAAACGGTTTCCGGCTGGCACCAGTTTATAGTTACGGTTACCGGCTGGAACAAATCACCGCCTAACCCTTTCGTCGCAGTAAAGAGAATGTATGTGTTCGACCATTGCCCATCGACTTCGCACCGGTTTGCTGGCGGCTATTGCAGCGCTGGGATTGGTGCACGCCGCATTTGCCGCGGGTGAAGCCGAGAGCATCGTCGTCATGCCGGCCGGCATCACCTACACGACCCACGCCGGCGACACCCTGTCGTCGATCGCCACCAGCCTGACCAGCGCTACCGCGAACTGGGTGGCGCTCGGAAAAATCAACGACGTTACCAAAGACACCAGCCTTCCCATTGGTACGCCAATTCGGATTCCGGCCAATTTGCTGGCCGATGATCCGGCCCAGGCGCAGGTTGTGGCGCTGTTCGGGGCCGTCACCGCGACCGGTCCGGATGGGGCTGCGCTGGCCCTGAAAATCGGCAGCCGGGTGCCGGAAGGAACGCAGCTGGAAACCGCCGGCAACAGCTTTCTGACGGTTTCGCTGTGGGACGCCTCGCGCGTTTCGATTCCTTCCAACAGCCGCATCAAATTCGCCAGGCTGCGCGTGGCGCGGTACACCCAGAGTCCGCGCACCGAAATCACCATCTTGCGCGGCTCTGTCGAATCGCGCGTCACTCCGCTGGAAAGCAATATGGGGCGGTTCGAGATTCGGTCCCCGCTGGCGGTTGCCGGCGTGCGCGGCACCCATTTCCGCGTGGCGCTGCTGGCCAACGGCAGCACTGCCACCGAATTGCTGTCCGGCGCAGTCGATGTCACTCCGATCGCATCAGCGACTCCAGTGCGGCTGCACTCGGGTCACGGCAATATCGTTGGCAGCAACGTCATCGGCGCGCCAGTGGCGCTGCTGGTTGCGCCGGAGCTGGTCGAAGCAGCGTGGCTACAGGAACGCTCGAGCGCGCGCTTCGTGTTGACGCCGGTGGCTGGCGCACGGGTCTGGCACGTACAGCTCGCCAGCGATCCCGAACTGCAAAACCTGCTGGCCGAAGCCCGCTCGAACGACAACACTGTCCAGCTTGACGGCATTCCTGCCGGCACCTACTTCGCACGCATCTCGGCGATCGACGTACTCGGGCTGGAAGGGTTTCCCCGCATCGTGCCGGTCAATCTCAATGTCCGCGCGCCGGTGACCGCGACTGCCGATACGCCGTCGGCGCCGTTTGTCGAGAGTGTCGAGGGCAAACAGTTCCTGCTCAAGTGGCGTAGTGTGGCGGCGCCCGGCTTCGCCATCGAACTGGCGCGCGACCCCGATTTCAAACGACTGCAGTACAGCGCCAACAGCCTCAAGCCGGAAGCAGCACTGCCGCGTCCGCCACTGGGAACCTACTTCGCGCGCGTCCGGATTCGTCGCAGTGACGGCAGCCTTGGTCCGTTCTCGCCCGCCCAAACCCTCATCGTCACCGATCAATGGGTGCTCAATGACGGCAACCCGATCATGGCCAAGAACAGCCGGACTCGCTGACCCGTGGCCAGCCGCGTCGCGCCGCTGAAGTTGACGCCACGACGGCCTTCCTCGCGCAATCATTTTGCGCTGCGCGAGTGGGCCTTGATGTTGCTGATGATGCTGGCGGTCGCGGCTGGGCTGGGTTGGCAAAATGGGCTCGGGCGGATCGATCAGACCTGGTACGACCTGCTGATTGCCAGCTCGGGACGCCCGGCCCGCAATGACATCATCATCGTCGCCATCGACGATTACAGCCTTTCCCTGCTGGGACGCTGGCCATGGCCGCGCCAGTTGCACGCGCAATTGCTCGACCGGCTGACTGCCGCCAAGGCCCGCGCGGTCGGGCTGGATGTGATCATGGCCGAAGCCGAACCAGCCCCGCGCGTCGGTGACCTCGCGCTGCAAGCCGCCATGGTGCGCAATGGCGCGGTGGTCATGCCGGTGATCATGAACAATCTGGGCCAGGGGCAAACTGCCACGCTGCCGATTCCCGCACTGGCCGTGGCGGCGGCCGGCATGGGGCATATCGGACTGGACCTCGATCGCGACGGCGTCATTCGCAGCGTGTTTCTGCATGAAGGCGACACGCTGCCACTGTGGCCCCATTTTGCGCTCAAGCTCGGTGGCGAAAAACTGTTCCAGCCGGCGCCGGCGCCCGCGCCTGCTGCCCCTGCGGTTGGCTGGCAGCGCACCGGCCGCATCCTGATTCCCTATGCCGGCAGCAGCGGACATTTTTCGACGGTGCCGTACGCGGCTGTATTGCGCGGCGAAGTCGCACCCGGTTTCTTCACCGACAAATACGTGCTGGTCGGAGCGACCGCCGTGGGCATGGCCGATGCCTATCCGACACCAGTGTCCGGCCAAAGCGGCGGCATGGCGGGGGTCGAGATCCACGCCAACATTCTGGCCGCACTACTCGACGGCAAGTCCATCAGCGCGGCCAGGCCGTGGCAGGCCGCGCTGTTTGGCAGCGTCCCGGTGATGCTTGCGCTGTTGTGCTACTTCCTGTTCTCGCCGCGCGTGGCCCTGATTGCCACCGCGGCATTGATCCTGGCCAGCGCCCTCTTTTCGTTGATCGCGTTTCGGTTCGGGCTATGGATCGCGCCGGCCGCACCCTGCATTGCACTGATCATTGCGTATCCGCTGTGGAGCTGGCGCCGGCTGGAGGCGGCCATCGGCTACCTCGATCAGGAATATTCGCGGCTCGACAGCGAGCCGCATCTGCTGCCCGAAACCCGGAAAACCGGCGAGTTCAGCGCCGACGTGCTGGAACGCAGCATCAATGCGATGAAGAACGCCGCGTCGCGGGTGCGCGATCTGCGCCGCTTCGTCTCCGACAGCCTCGACAGCGTGCCGGACGCCACGCTGGTGACCACCGTCGATGGCTATGTACTACTGGCAAACAAACATGCGGTCGATTATTTCAGCCGGGTCGGCTTCAAGAAAATCACCGGGGCACTGCTGCCCTACCTGTTTACGACCCCCGACCAAACCATGCCACAGGTGTTCGATCACACCATCGAGGCGCAATTCAACTGGTGGGACCTGCTCGATCCGGCCCACGCCGACACCTTTTCGGCCGGCGTCGGCTTTCGCAATGACGCCGGGATGGAATTGCTGGTGCGCAGCGCGCCATGTCGCTCCGTGGACGGCGTGCTGACCGGCTGGATCGTCAGTGTCATCGACATTTCCGCGATCCGGGCGGCCGAGCGCAGCCGCGACGAAACCTTGCGCTTCCTGTCGCACGACATGCGCGCCCCGCAGGCCTCGATTCTGGCCCTGCTCGAACTACAGGCCAATGCCGCATCGGCGCTGCCACAGGCCGAACTATTTGCGCGAATCGAGCGCGCCAGCCGCAAGACGCTGGGACTGGCAGACAATTTCGTGCAACTGGCGCGCGCCGAATCGCACGAATACCGTTTCGAGGACGTCGACTTTCACGACATGGTGCTCGACGCGATTGACGAAATGTGGAGTCTGGCAACCAGCAAGAAAATCGATATCCGCGCCGAAATGGCGGCCGAAGTGTTTCTGGTGCGGGTTGACCGCAGCCTGATGACGCGCGCGCTCACCAATCTGTTGTCGAATGCCATCAATTACAGTCCGTCCGGCAGCCTGATTGTCTGCGCACTGTCACCGCGTCACGGCCTGGCCGGCGACCAGGTGGTTTGCAGCATCACCGACCAGGGCTACGGGATTGCGGCAGCCGACCAGATCAAGCTGTTCCGCCGCTTTGCCCGTGTCGACGTGCCCAACCAGCCGCGCCACGACGGCATCGGACTCGGCCTGGTGTTTGTCAAAACGGTCATTGAGCGTCACCAGGGCGACATCTCCTTTGCCAGCCGCCTTGGCATCGGCACCACCTTCACCGTGGTGTTGCCAGCGCTGGTCGATCCTGGCTGAGTCGTCGTGGCGGTGACCTGACCGGTTATAATGATTGCCTGAAATAGTCCTTTGGCCTTCCCCATAATGCAGCTGCTCGCCCTCGGCCTGAACCACAACACCGCCCCGCTCTCGCTGCGCGAGAAAGTCGCCTTTCCGGCCGACCAGATCGGCCAGGCGGTGCAGGCTGCGCGTGTCTGGTTCGGCAACGACGGCACCTCGCGCATCGGCGACGAAGCCGCCATCCTGTCCACCTGCAACCGCACCGAAGTGTATGCCGCCAGCGACCTGCCGGGCGGCGCCGATGCGGTGCTCGATTCGACCGCACACTTCCTCGCCAGCTATCACAACCTGCCGTACGGCGATCTGCGCCCGTATCTGTACGCGTTGCCGCAGGGCGACGCGGTGCGGCATGCCTTTCGGGTGGCTTCCGGACTCGATTCGATGGTGCTGGGCGAACCGCAGATCCTTGGCCAGATGAAAGATGCCGTGCGCCAGGCGGAGGCCGCCGGCGGTCTGGGCACCTATCTGCATCAGCTGTTCCAGCGCACGTTTGCGGTCGCCAAGGAAGTGCGCAGCACGACCGAAATCGGCGCGCACAGCGTCTCGATGGCGGCTTCCGCGGTGCGCCTGTCGCAGCGGATTTTCGACAGCCTGGCCGAGCAGCATGTGCTGTTCATTGGCGCCGGCGAAATGATCGAACTGTGCGCCACCCACTTCGCGGCACAAAACCCGAAATCCATCACCGTCGCCAATCGCACCATGGAGCGTGGCGAAGCCCTGGCACACCGCTTCAATGGCCGCGCCATCCGGCTGGCCGAACTGCCGGCGCAGCTGGCCTCCTTCGACATCGTGATTTCCTGCACCGCCTCGACGCTGCCGATCATCGGACTCGGGCTGGTCGAACGCGCCGTCAAGGCGCGCCGGCACAAGCCGATGTTCATGGTCGACCTGGCCGTGCCGCGCGACATCGAACATGAAGTGGCGCGCCTCAACGACGTCTTTCTGTACACCGTCGACGATCTCGGCGTGGTGGTGCAAACCGGCATGGAAAACCGCCAGGCGGCGGTGGCCCAGGCCGAAGCCATCATCGAAACCCGGGTGCAGTCGTTCCTGCACTGGATCGATCACCGCGCCGTCGTACCGATCATTCAGGACCTGCATGACAGCAGCGAAGCAATGCGGCTGTTCGAACTAGAACGGGCGCGCAAACTGCTGGCCAGGGGCGAATCCATCGAGGTGGTACTGGAAGCGCTGTCGCGCGGCCTGACCGCCAAATTCCTGCATGGCCCGCAACAGGCGCTCAATCATGCCGAAGGCGACGAACGCGCGCGCCTTGCCGTTTTGCTGCCACAACTGTTCCGCACCCGCCGCTAGCGACCCTGCTTCGCTTTGTCACGGCGCGCACGCGCACCTTTCCCCGAATTACCTGGACCCCGTCTTGACATCCTTACCGCCCTAAAAGGCGGGAATTCCTACAACTAGCCTGTCATGTCCGACAGGGGGATTGAATTTTTTCAGAATATTTTTAGCGGCATTCACATCACGATCATGCAAACAGCCACATTCCGAACATTTCCAATTCCTTATTCCAAGGTCTGCGATACCTTTCGGCCGCGAATCGGGCAGTGCGCCGCAATCCGAGCAAACTTGGGAAGAAAACTTTTCGTTCACTTCTTCGTACCACGCGCCATGCTTAACAGCCTTGTACGCCAGTATTTTTCTGAACGACGACCAACCTGCATCGAGTACCGACTTCGCCATCGTGGTCTTGGCGAGCCCGGCGGCATTCACATTGCCGACCGCGATATAGTCAAACTCCCGAACGATGCGTTCCGACAGCTTGTGATGCAAATCATGACGACGGTTTCTCGTCTTGGCATGAATTGCCTTAACGCGCCGCGTCTTCCCGGCCCGCTGGGCGATCGCCAGCGCCTTCTCCGTGCCACGATAGATGCGTTGTGTTTTGATTTTCTCGCCGGTGGAGAGCGTAGCGAAGTCCGTCAAGCCAAGGTCGATACCGACCCCGCGAATTGGCTGGCGAACAGTTACATCGACAGCAACCTCAATGACGATGTTCAGAAACCAATTGCCACGCGCGTCTTGAGAGAAGTTCGTCCCATCCCTGATTTTTCCTTCAGGCAGGGGACGGCTGTTGAACACGCGAAACGTGTTGTCGGCAAACCGGAAAGCATCCCCTTCTCGTTTCAGCTCGCGCCCCTTCAATGGAACCCATCCAAGATTCTTCGTGCCGCGATAGCGCAAGTACGGTCGGTTTTTCTGCGACCTCGATTTCGCGTATTGCTCGCAGACGGCGTTGACTGTACCCGAGTGCAGACAAAGCTCCTTGCTGCTGCCTTGCGTCAGTTTGTTCAGGTCAAATCCGGTATGCCATCGCCGGTCAAAGCGCAAGGCGTCTTTCTGCCGATCGTTGCAGTAATTCCAAACGAAATTGCACGCTCGGCTTTGCTTGTTCAGCAAACCGTTCAGAGATTTCACCCGATATCGATAGACCAAAATCATACTGTAATTATATACAGTGTTGTTAGCCTGGGCCCAGCAACCTATCTGTTCCCGTCCTATTTCACGCCTCGCACTAAGAGGCGAGGCATTTCGGAGTAAATCTGATGAAACCTTCAATGCTGGCCAAACTCGATCAGTTGGCCGACCGGCTCGCCGAGTTAAATGATCTGCTGACCCAGCAGGACATCACCTCCGATATGGACAACTACCGCAAGCTGACCCGCGAACATGCCGAACTCGGCCCGCTGGTGGCGCTGTATGGCGCCTTCAAGAGCGCCGAGGCCGACATCGCCTCGGCCCAGGAGATGGTGGCCGACCCCGAGATGAAGGACCTCGCCCAGGATGAAATCAGCGCTGCCAAGAATCGCATCACGCAAATCGAAGCCGACCTGCAAACCATGCTGCTGCCGAAGGACCCGAACGACGAGCGCAATATCTTCCTTGAAATCCGCGCCGGCACCGGCGGCGATGAATCGGCGCTGTTTGCCGGCGACCTGCTGCGGATGTATTCACGCTATGCCGAACGCAATCGGTGGCAGGTCGAGATGGTGTCGGAATCGGCCTCCGACCTGGGCGGCTACCGCGAGGTAATCGTGCGAGTCATTGGCGCCGGCGCGTACTCGCGCCTGAAGTTCGAATCGGGTGGCCATCGCGTGCAGCGCGTGCCGGCCACCGAAACCCAGGGGCGCATTCACACCTCGGCCTGTACCGTGGCGATCATGCCGGAGGTCGACGAAGTCAGCGATGTCGACATCAACCCGGCCGACCTGCGCATCGACACCTATCGCGCGTCCGGCGCCGGCGGACAGCACATCAACAAGACCGACTCGGCGGTGCGCATCACCCACCTGCCCACCGGCATCGTGGTCGAGTGCCAGGATGACCGCAGCCAGCACAAGAACAAGGCGCAGGCCCTGAAGGTGCTGGCCGCGCGCATCAAGGATGCGCAGGTGCGCGAACAGCAAAGCAAGGAAGCCGCCACCCGCAAATCGCTGATCGGCTCGGGCGACCGCAGCGAGCGCATCCGCACCTACAATTTTCCGCAGGGCCGCATGACCGATCACCGCATCAACCTCACGCTGTACAAGCTCGACTTCATCATGGACGGTGACCTGAACGACCTGACCGGCGCCTTGGCAGCCGAGCATCAGGCCGAATTGTTGGCCGCGCTGGGGGACGAAGGTTAAGATCGGGTATCTTACGGTCTGTCGCACACTTCCTTCCCTTTCCAGACGCTTATGAAAACTTCCCGACCCTTGCTCCTGTTTGTCGCGCTCGCCTGCATCGGGCTGCTCGCCTTTGCCCTGTATCTGCAAATCGTCGAACGCATGCAACCCTGCCCGCTGTGCGTGATCCAGCGCTATGCCTTTGCTGCGATCGCGCTGGTCTGCCTCGTGTTCGCCGTGATGCCACGCGGCACGGCTCCAGTTGGCGCCGGCCTCGCAATGCTGTTCGCGCTGGGCGGCGCCGGCACGGCCGGATGGCACCTGTGGGTCAAGGCGCATCCGGAAGTGTCATGCGGCATCGACCCGCTGGAAACCTCGCTCAACACCATTCCCACCGCCAAGCTGTTTCCGCTGCTGTTCAACGCCGACGGCCTGTGCGCCACCCCCTACGATCCGATTCTCGGGTTGTCGATTCCGCAATGGTCGCTGGCCTGGTTCGTCGGCATGGCGCTGGTGCTGGGCTGGGTTGCCTTCAAGCGCCGCAGCTGATCATGACTGAACCGCTCCCGCTGACCGCCGGCGAAACCATCGCGCAGGCCTTGCTGCGCCCGGTGCTGGACATCAGCGAGCGTCGCATCCTGCTCGGCCACGCGCTCGGCCTGACCCGCATCGAACTTGTCACCGAGTCGGAGCGGGTACTCTCGCCGGAGCAGGCAAAGCGGGTCACCGACCTGTATGCACGGCGTTTCGGCGGCGAGCCGATTGCCTACCTGATCGGGGCGCGCGAATTTTATGGCCTGCGCTTCGAGATCACGCCAGCGGTACTGATTCCGCGGCCGGACACCGAATTGCTGGTCGACCTCGCCATCGAGCGCCTGCCGCGCCAGGGACGCGTACTCGACATGGGCACCGGGTCGGGTGCGATCGCGATCGCGCTGGCCCACACCCGGCGCGACGCCTGCGTCATCGCACTCGACCTGAGCGACCCCGCGCTGGCGGTTGCCAAGCGCAATGCGGCAGCCCATTCGGTGCAGGTGCAATTGTTTTGCAGCGACTGGTTCGACGCCTTGACCGACCAGCGCTTCGAGATGATCGTCGCCAATCCGCCGTATGTGGTGGCGGGTGACCACCATCTGGGCGAAGGCGACCTGCGCTTCGAACCGATCGACGCACTGACCGACCATGCCGACGGCCTGAGCGCGCTGCGCCAGATCGTCAAGGGCGCCTGGCGCTTTCTGGAACCGGGCGGCTGGCTGCTGATGGAACATGGCTATGACCAGTCGGCCGCCGTGCGCGCCCTGTTGGGCGCGACCGAGTTCGTCGACATCCAGAGCTGGCAGGATCTGTCCGGCATCGAGCGCGTCACCGGCGCGCGCGTGCCCGGCAAGCCCTAGCCGTTGCCGCGATGCCCACCGATTACCCGGCACTCAATCACCCGCTGCGCATTGGCCTGGCCGCTGAAGCCCATTCGCGCCCGTTTCTGCGCCTGGTGGCGCCGGAAAGCCTGACCCATCTGGCGGTGTATCCGCAACGCAGCGGCGGCAATGATCCCGCCTGGCAGCTACACCGGCTGCGCGACCTGTGCGCCGGTTTCGGCGTGGCCGGTCCGGTCGACGAGGCCAAATATTTTTATCATGACTTCGGCCGTTTCCGCCTGAAGTGGGAATGCCACACCGAGTTTGCAACCTTCACGTTCGCCCAGAGCCACGATGCCAACGTCACCCTGGCCGAGGCATTCCGGCGCGTGCCGCTGATCCATGTGCCGCAACAATGGATGCGCCAGCTCGACGGCGCCATCCTGGTTGCGGCGCACGTCGTCATTGAAAAAGCCGAACACGCCAGCGACGCCGCCAGCGCCGACATGCGCGCCGCATTCGATGGCGCGTCCCTGGCCGCCAGCACCGTGTTGCAGGGCGCCGAAGTCTGGAGCGACTTTCTGATCCAGCCGGATGGCTTCAGCCGCTTCGTGGTGCGCGATGTCGATCTGCGCCAGCAGCAACTCGGGCGGCTGGTGCAGCGCGTGCTGGAAATCGAAACCTACCGGATGATGGCCTTGCTCGGGTTGCCGCTGGCGCAAGCCTCGACCCCGATGCTCAATGCGATCGAAGGGGAACTGGCGCTGCTGACAGCGGCCATGGTCGACAGTGACGACGCCAGCAGCACCGATGACGTCCCCGACGACGAACAGACCCTGCTGCGCAGCATCACCGGGCTGGCCGCACGCGGAGAAAAACTGTCGGTCAACAACAGCTACCGCTTCTCGGCCTCGCAAGCGTATTTCCGTCTGGTCAAGGCCCGCATCGAGGAACTGCGCGAAAGCCGCATCGACGGCATTCCGACGCTGGGCGAATTCATGGAGCGCCGCCTGGCGCCAGCCATGAACACCTGTGAAGCGGTGGCACGACGGCAGGAAGCGCTGGCCGAACGGATTGCCCGCACCAATGACCTGCTGCGCACCCGGGTCGGCATCGTGCAGGAACACCAGAACCGCCAGATCCTGCAGTCGATGAACGCCCGCGCCGCGCAGCAACTGAGCCTGCAGCAGGCCGTCGAAGGCCTGTCGGTGGCGGCGGTATCGTATTACCTGATCGGCTTGTGCAGCTATGCCGGCAAGGCCGCCAAATCGGCCGGCCTGCCGATCAATCCGGACATTGCCACCGGCCTGATGGTGCCGCTGGTGGTGCTGGGCGTCTGGCTCGGCATGCGCCGCCTGCATCGACAGATTCAGCACAAATAGACTGGCGCAGCCGCACCAACCGGGTATCCTGCAGGCCTGCTTTTTCAATTCACGCCTTTTCAATTTTTCCAACTTCATGCTGCCATCCATCGAACAACGTCTTGCCCTCGAACTGGTCGCCCGTCCGGCCCAGGTTGCCGCCGCCATTGCCCTGCTCGACGAAGGTGCGACAGTCCCTTTCATCGCCCGTTACCGCAAGGAGGCCACCGGCGGCCTCGACGATATCCAGCTGCGCCTGCTGGAAGAACGCCTGCGCTATCTGCGCGAACTCGAAGCGCGCCGCAGTGCCATCGTCAGTGCCATCGAGGAGCAGAACAAGATGACCCCGGCGTTGCTGGAGATGATCCTGCACGCCGAGGACAAGACCCGGCTCGAAGACCTGTATCTGCCCTTCAAGCTCAAGCGCCGCACCAAGGCGCAGATTGCCGCCGAGGCCGGCCTGACCGAGCTGGCCGATGCACTGCTGGCCGATCCGCAGCTGTCGCCGGAAGAGGAAGCGCTGAAGTATCTGAAGCCGCCGTTCAGCATCGATGGCACGGACAATCCCGGTGTCGCCGACAGCAAGGCCGCGCTGGATGGCGCGCGCCAAATCCTGATGGAGCGCTTTTCCGAGGACGCGACGCTGCTGCAGGCACTGCGTGAATACCTGACCGAACATGGCGTGGTCGACTCCAGCGTGATCGACGGCCAGCAGGATGCCGGCGCCAAGTTCGCCGATTATTTTGCCTACTCCGAAACCCTCTCGACCATTCCATCGCACCGCGCGCTGGCCCTGTTCCGCGGACGGCGCGAAGAAGTCCTCAACGTGGTGCTGCGGCTCGACACCGAAGAAGAAAAACCGAAGTGGGATGCGCCGCACAATCCGTGCGAAGGCCGCATCGCGGTGCGCTTTGGCATCAGCAACCAGGGCCGGCCGGCCGACAAGTGGCTGGCCGATACGGTGCGCTGGGCCTGGCGCGTGAAGGTATTCATGCACCTCGAATCCGAACTGATGACCAACCTGCGCGAACGCGCCGAAGTCGAAGCCATCAACGTGTTCGCACGCAACCTTAAGGCCCTGCTGCTGGCCGCACCGGCCGGGCCGCATGCCACCATGGGTCTCGATCCGGGACTGCGCACCGGCGTCAAGGTCGCCGTCGTCGACGCCACCGGGAAGGTGGTCGATACCGCCACCATTTATCCGCACCAGCCGCGCAATGACTGGGATGGATCGCTGCATACGCTGGCGCAACTGGCCGCCCAGCACAAAGTGACGCTGATTGCGATCGGCAACGGCACCGCCTCGCGCGAAACCGACAAGCTGGCGCAGGATTTGATCAAACTGCGCCCGGAACTGCGCATGACCAAGATCGTGGTGTCGGAAGCCGGCGCCTCGGTCTACTCGGCCTCCGAATTCGCCTCGCGTGAATTGCCGGACATGGACGTTTCGATCCGTGGCGCGGTGTCGATTGCGCGCCGCCTGCAAGACCCGCTGGCCGAGCTGGTGAAGATCGATCCGAAGTCGATCGGCGTCGGCCAGTACCAGCACGATGTCGGCCAGACCCAGTTGGCGCGCTCGCTCGATGCGGTGGTCGAGGATTGCGTCAATGCGGTCGGCGTCGATGTCAATACCGCCTCGGCGCCATTGTTGGCGCGCGTCTCCGGCTTGAACGGCAGCGTGGCGCAAAGCATCGTCACCTACCGTGATCTGAATGGCGCGTTTACCTCGCGCGCGGCACTGCGCGCGGTGCCGCGTCTGGGCGACAAGACCTTCGAGCAGGCGGCCGGTTTTCTGCGCGTGATGGGCAGCGACAATCCGCTGGATGGTTCGGCGGTGCATCCGGAATCGTATGCGCTGGTCGAAAAAATCCTGGCCGATATCAAGAAAGACGTGAAGGCCGTGATCGGCGACGAACGGCTGTTGAAGTCACTCAGTCCGGCACGCTATGCCGATGACAAGTTCGGCGTGCCGACCATCACCGACATCCTGAAGGAACTCGAAAAACCGGGCCGCGATCCGCGCCCGGAATTCACTACCGCCACCTTCAAGGACGGCGTCGAGGAAATGCGTGACCTGCGTCCCGACATGATCCTCGAAGGGGTGGTCACCAACGTCGCCGCATTCGGTGCGTTCGTCGATATCGGCGTGCATCAGGATGGGCTGGTGCACATCTCGGCGCTGTCGAACACGTTCGTGAAAGATCCGCATACGGTGGTCAAGGCCGGACAGGTAGTGAAGGTGAAGGTGCTGGAAGTCGACGAGAAGCGCAAGCGCATCGCGCTGACCATGCGTTTGACCGACACAGCGCCGGTTCCAGGAGCGAAAGTCGAGCAACGCGCCGACCGCAACGACGCCAGGCGATTGTCACAGCATCAGCAACAGGCGCAACCGCGCCAGAATGACGGCAACAGCGCGATGGCGGCCGCCTTTGCCAAGCTGAAACCCTGATCCCGGCGGCAGGCAAGCGGCCAGCGCCGCTTTTTCCTATAATGACTACTCCAACTAGCGAGGTAAGCGTCAACTACCCTGCCTTACGGGGTAGAGCTTGAAAGGCAAAAGCTGAACCAGCTTAGGTTGACCAGACTAAGCGCAAAGTACCGCGCACCGTTGCAACGAAGTACAAGACGCACCCTGGGATGCTTCCTTAGTCCCAGGCTCTGCAAGTGGCAGAAGCAGACAAGCGAATGGGTAAGCACGAAACGGTCTGCCATCAGGTTCAAAGGAGAGTGCGGGTTACCGCTCCTGAACCGAAGCTGCGTTGCAACATGGTCGAAGGGAGCGGCGCCATGAGGTGTCCGTCACAAGGCGCGTAAGCGCATTTTGGAGAAGGTAATGTCCGTGTTTGTTGTAGACCGAAATCAAAGACCGGTGATGCCGTGTAGCGAGAAGCGAGCGCGCAAGCTGCTCGAGGCTGGCCGAGCACGCGTGCATCGGCTGATTCCGTTCTGCATTCGGATTATTGATCGCTCGTTAGTCGGCTGCGCCTCGCAGCCGATCCGACTCAAGATTGACCCCGGCAGCAAGGTAACTGGGCTGGCGCTGGTAAGAGAAAGAGTAACAACCGATGCATCATCCGGCGAAGTAATCATCTCGGCGCACGTCTTAAATTTGTTCGAGTTAGTGCATCGTGGTCGACAAATCAGCGAGGCGTTGACGTCCCGCAGCCAAATGCGCCGGCGACGCCGCGGCAACCTGCGCTACCGGGAGCCACGGTTTCTGAACCGCGGCAACAAGGCGCGTGGCTGGCTCGCACCGAGCTTGCAGCATCGCATCAATACGATCCTCGCATGGGTCGACCGGTTGCGACGCTGGGTGCCGATCAAAGGCCTCAGCCAGGAGTTGGTGCGCTTCGACATGCAACAAATGGAGGCTCCTGAAATCTCCGGCGTCGAATATCAACAGGGGACGTTAGCCGGGTACGAGGCGCGCGAATATCTGTTGGAGAAGTGGGCGCGCAAGTGCGCCTACTGCGACGCCAAGGGCGTCCCGCTGAACATCGACCACGTGCGCGCGAAGGCAGAGGGCGGCTCGGATCGCATCTCCAATTTAACAGTAGCCTGCATGCCCTGCAACAGCAAAAAGTCCGCACGCAACGTCAAGGATTTTTTGAAGCGGGACCCGGCTCGACTGGCGCGCATCACGGCCCAGTTAAAGCGCCCGTTGCTGGACGCCGCCGCCGTGAACGCGACGCGCTGGGCTCTGCTCAATGCGCTGAAGGCGACCGGCTTGCCGGTGCAAACCGGCTCCGGCGGACTGACCAAGTTCAACCGCAGTCGTCTTGGCATACCAAAAACCCATTCGCTTGATGCGGTCTGCATTGGTGCTGTCGACGCAGCCGTCAGCTGGAACCGCCCGACCTTGACGATCAAATGCACAGGGCGTGGCAGCTATCAACGCACGCGCTTGGATGCCTTCGGATTTCCGCGCGGTTACCTGATGCGCCAGAAGTCGGTGCACGGGTTTTGCACCGGTGACATGGCTACCGCCATTGTCACCAAGGGGGGCAAAATCGGCACGCATACCGGGCGCGTGGCAGTGAGGAAGACCGGGAGTTTTAACATTCAAACACAGCAAGGCGTTGTACAAGGCATATCGCACAAGCACTGCAAGATCATTCAGCGTGCGGACGGATATGGTTATTCACGGGTGGCAAAATTGGACGTGACAGGCACGCCACCGAGAACACGGAACGCTACGCGTACCGAGTTCTGCCTCCCCGAGCTAAACCCCGGGGTTTCACGCGCAATCAGATGAGCGACGTAAAAACCTGGATTCAAGAGACCGTGACGAGCAACCCGGTTGTACTGTTCATGAAGGGCACGGCCCAATTCCCGCAATGCGGCTTTTCCGGCCGCGCGATTCAACTGCTCAAGTCCAGCGGCGTGGAGAATATCGTCACCATCAATGTGCTGGATGACGCCGAAGTTCGGCAAGGCATCAAGGACTATTCCAACTGGCCGACCGTGCCACAGCTGTACGTCAAGGGCGAATTCATCGGCGGCACCGACATCATGAACGAGATGTTCGAGTCCGGCGAACTGCAAACCCTGCTCAAAGCCTGAGGTGCCAACCCCACCGCGCCGGCTGGTCATTGCCATCACCGGCGCGAGCGGCTCGGTGTATGGCGTGCGACTCCTGCAGGTGCTGCGCGAGGCGGCGGTCGAAACCCATCTGATGGTGTCGGATGCGGGTGTCCTGAACCTGCATCAGGAGCTCGACATGGACCGCAAGCAGATTGGCCTCTTGGCCGATGTCGTGCACAACGTGCGCGATGTGGGCGCGTCAATTGCCAGCGGCTCGTTTCAATCCGACGGCATGATCGTGGCACCCTGTTCGATGAAAACGCTGGCCTCGGTGGCGCACGGCATGTCCGACAACCTGATCACGCGCGCGGCCGACGTGGTGCTCAAGGAGCGCCGCCGGCTGGTGCTGATGGTGCGCGAAACCCCATTCAATCTGGCCCATCTGCGCAACATGACGGCGGTCACCGAAATGGGCGGCATCATCTTCCCGCCGCTGCCCGGGTTTTATCAGCGCCCAGCCAGCATCGCCGAGATGGTCGACCACACGGTCGGCCGGGTACTCGATCTGTTTGACGTGGCGCATCAGCTGACGCCGCGCTGGAATGGGTTGAAGCCGGGATCGTCGTGACGGCTGATGCAATTTAAAAGACCGTTCGATTTTTTGAATAATCAGACGCGTCAAATTCGATTAAATTGCGATACCTCTTCCAACTGGAATACGCACTCCCCGACCCACAAAATTCAATAATTCCATTTGAATTTCATTTGTGCGGCTCATTACTTTCTTGCGGGTCAAACTTCAACTGTACATCGGTAATCGTATTCAAGTAGCTGATATAAAATGCAAATGTCCTGGTCGCGACACACGGATCAATGGTCAGCACTGACGTGTTTTCCGGGCCCATTACATATTGAATCGCTGGCGATGGTGGTCTTGGTTCAATGCCCACGATCGTCCATCCATTCAACGTCGATGCATAGTCCAGTATGAACAATGTGTTCGTCGCGATTTTTTCGATCATGTCGCACACCGATGCGTGCAGCCGTGTCAGGCCATCGTTTGGCGACCAAAAACTGTACGCTATGGAGGCGTCGTCGTCAGTTCTGCCCGACAAGCAAATGTTCACGGTGCGTTGCGGTATGGCTGTAATCATGGTGACATTCCTTTGGTTATATTTGAAATATGCTTTAAGGAAACGCTGATTTAATCGCGCCCAGTTGGTAAAATTCGCACATGGAAAAACTTTCAAAGTTCGAGACGATCATGAAGCAAACCAGTTTTTCCAG